>NZ_QSCK01000001.1:0-237533 GCF_003463035.1 Roseburia sp. OF03-24
TTGGGAAGATGTAATCATGTTTTGATTACATTTTGCGGAAACTCAAGATTCCAATCACAAGACTTTTTCTTTACTAAAATTACATACATTCCATCCACGTTTCACCTGTAAATTTCAGATTTTATTTTATCACATTTATTTCTTTCCATATAATATCCCCATCCCACTGATCATCCACGGCGTCGTCACAAATCCCGGAATAAAATCAAGTTTCTTTTCCAGATCACCGATATAGTGTATCTCAGAGATTCCTTCGGCTTTTAATACCTCAACAAATGCATCCATATCTCCGTACAACGCTTTCTGTGAAAACATATCCTGAAATGAAAATACCCCTCCTTTTTTTACCACCCGGAGTGCCTCTCTCACCACATTCCGCTTATCTTTCGTCGACCGTACTTCATGAAACACAAAATTGCTCACTGCCGCATCAAATGTTTCATCCGCAAAATCCAGCTTTGCTGCGTCTCCTTTTTGAAATGACACGCGGTCTGCAACACTCTCTAGTCTTACATTTCTCTCACACTGCTCCTTTGCGTAACTCCACTCTGCTCCCCAGTAATCCATCGCCGTGATCTGCGCTTTCGGGAAAGCCTTCGCGCACCGGACCGTAAGTGCAGCAGCACCACATCCGATATCGAGCATTTTCCCTTCTCCATCCCAGTCAAGATGCTCTACCAGATGTTTATGCACACCTGCCATCATATTTCCCTTTCCAAATGCAAACGCTTCATGGCAGACCAGCATATAGACCGCCATCGCAAATGTCAGCGCACAAACCACTCCCGCGATCACCGTGATAACCGGTATCTGTACCATAACTCCAAGCAGCACCGTGACCACAAGAAATACCCCCGCCAGTCCAAACAGCAGATACAGAGCCTTCTCCGGCACCCAGTTTCCATAATTTGTTTTTTCTTTCATGATGAAATCCTCCTTTTTCCTCCTTGTTTTGCGAGCGCATAACAATTTTTCTGATCTGTTATGTTTTGCAATAGAAAAAGCCTACCGCATCATCTGCGATAGACTTCTCTTTGTTCTTTTAAATATTGAATTAATGCCATCGATCCTGCGTCGGCATGTATGCCTATCTCCCTCGCAAGCTTTAGTCTTTCTTCCACGGTATAATCTCCTTCTATCAGTTCCATGTATCCGCGAAGCCGCATTGCAACCAAAATCCGGATCATTTCCGAATCCGGCTCACTTCCCATAAACTTTGAAAAATAGCTGGTAAATGCCGCCTGCATCTGGCTGTATACTTTTTGCCGGAAGCCCTCATAACGGCTGCCCTCTGATCTTTCCATCAGAATGATTGCCTCCGCCCGGTGCTCCGATAAATATTCCATGATCTGCCGTTCATTATCATCCGCTGTACCGGGATCCTCTTCTTCCCTTTGCGCCAGTTCGGCGCACATATGCTCATAATCAGCGATCACCGGATCTAAAATGGCTGTCATTAACGCTTCTTTACTCTCAAATGAGAAATAAAATGCTCCAGTCGTGACACCGGCTGCTTTGCAGATATCCCGGAGACTGGCTTTTACATAACCCTTTTTTAGGAACTCTGCCCTGCCGGATCTGATCAGTTTTTGTTCTGTCTGTTTTCTGCGCTCATCTTCCATAACACAAGTTATGTTAGCACAAACTAACTGTTTTGTCAATTTTTGATCTGAACACTCACGCCATCACCATATATATATCCCATATTTATTTCTTTCTTCCATATAAATGCAAATCTCCATTACATCACACGACATCCATTCTGATCTCATCAATGATACTCTTATCCTTTTGCTTAGTTGTTTCAGCCCATGTGATAATCATCACTACCACAGTCAAGACGACCACTCCTGCTATTAACATTCCCCATGGAATATGATATAACACCGGAAACGCTTTTCGTATAGACAGATTCATTGCAAATGGTATTGCAATTCCGAGTACAGTTCCTGGTATCAGTGCTTTTATAATGCATATCAGGCTTTCACAGTAAAGCATTTTTTGAATGGAAGCATTTGTCATTCCAACACTTTTTAAAATTGCAAACTCTCGTCCTCTGATCCTGATATTTGCCGCAAGCGTGTTGATCACACTTGCAAATCCCATAAAAATCAACAGAATAACAAATCCATATAGAATAATTTCCGCAAGGATAATTGCGATATTTAACATTTTTGCCATCGTATCCATGCGGCTTATTCTCACCGTATATCCCTGATCCACATAGGAATCCTCTGTAAGTACCGGATAATATTCATCCATGATTTTTCTGGCATATTCTGCAAATGCCTGTTCATCATCCGGTGTACAAAACCAGTCGAAATATCTGGCAGTAACATCCGGCACAACAATCCTTACCGGATCAGGAGACATATCACGAAATCCCGGTTCTTTCAGATCTTCCTGATATAAAAAACCTCCAATTTCAATCCTTTTCTTCTCTTCGGCTGCATTTATCAAAGTGATTTCCGTAACCGTTTCTCCAAAGGGTTTTATGCTCTTTGTTCTCCCATTATCATTATACTGGTAACTGTTTATCAAAAGATTACTGCCGTAAGGAGCTCCTGCTCTGTCACACAGCTTCTGATATAATTTTTCATCCACCGATATGAGAGAAACCCCTGCTTCTGCATTCTCATCAAAAATGTCTGGAGCCTCTGACATATCCTTAGACAGGAAATTCTTATCCAGGATTGCCTGATATGTACATGCATCATTTCCTACTCCATATACTTCTATATTACCATATTCAGCTAATCTTTTTGTTATTTCGTTATAAGTTATAGAGGATATTGGTGATACGATCTTTTCTTCGGTACGTCCGGTTCGTTTATTCACCTCTATATTGCGAATTGAACAATAATCCACATCCATCTCTTTTGAATCCGGCGTCATCCATTCCTGAAACTCTTTCGCTTGTTCTGCCAGTCCACCTGTCATCAAAAACAGTAAAATTGCAAGTGATAATGCCCGTACTGTTGCTTTGTATCCTGATTGATTCCTTTTAATATTTTTCCATGCAATCTCTCCTTCACATCCAAAAATTTTTCCAGCCAATCCACCTTTTACAGCAAGCTCTTTTAGATTTATGTCTGTCGTTATACCTTTTACACACTGTATTGCAGTAAGCCTTCCAACAGTTTTTGCAGGCTTGTACGCAGATCTAAGAACAATCAAAAATGAAAAAAAGGAAGCAAACAGATATGTCCATACCGAAATATGAAATGACAAAGAAAAGGAAAACGGTCTCATAATAATACTTTTTGAAAGTTGATCGATATTCGAAACAAAATATCCTGTGATTTTTATACCAATATATCCAAGCAAAGTTCCTGCCATAAGTCCAAGCGGAATACCAACCACACAAAGCCACAAACTTTCACAGATAACACATGCTCTGATCTGTTTTCCGGTTCCACCTACACATTTTAAAATACCAAATTCCTGAATCCTTTTATTGGCACTTGCCACAAAAATATTTGATATCACCGTTACCGACATAAGAGCGATCAATATCCCTAAAATTAAAACCGGAACGAAAATCAAAAGAAAATACACACTGCTATAGTCTCCATATCCCGGTTCTAAAAAAACCGTAAGCATCCTGTTGCCACTGGTTACAAAACACATAACTGCCGTAACAAGTGCTGTTGCCAGTGAAATAGCAGAAATCCCTGCCATTGTTCTTTTTTTATTTAATTTTAGCTGACTGAGTGCGAGCTGTGATGTAATTTTCATGATTTCATCACCTCATCTTTTACAATTTTCCCGTCTCCGATCGTAATGATCCGGCTCGCCTGCAAGGCAATTTTTTCATCATGCGTAACTAAAAGAATCGTCTGCTTATACTTTTGATTGGCAAGCTTTAAAATATCCATAATCTCTCTGCCCGTCTTACTGTCAAGGTTTCCAGTCGGTTCATCCGCCAGTATAAAAGCCGGCTCATTGATCAGTGCCCTTCCGATTGATACTCTCTGCTGCTGTCCACCGGACATCTGTCCCGGAAGATGTTTTGCCCGTTCCAAAAGCCCAAGCAGCTGCATCATTTCTGTTAATCGTTTTTTATTTTCTTTTCTTCCATCCAGTTTCCATGGCAGCATAATATTTTCCTCTGCAGTAAGCGTAGGAATCAGATTGTAAAACTGATAAATAATTCCCAGATTTCTTCTTCGAAAAATAGCAAGTTCATCCTCGTTCATTGCAGCAATATCATTTTCCTCGATCACGACAGAACCACTGGTTGGATGATCAAGTCCTCCGATCATGTTCATAAGGGTAGATTTTCCTGAACCGGAAGCTCCGACAATCGCAACAAATTCTCCTCTTTCAACAGAAAAAGAAACATGATCAAGTGCGGTCACTTCCGCTTCTCCCTGACCATATTTCTTTGTCAGCTCTCTTACTTCTAAAACAGCCATCGCATTATCCTCCCTTTTCACTACTGATCTTAACAATGTAAAATGACTGTTCCGTGACAAAACCAAAATCAATTATGACAATTCTGTCACTTAAAAAATTTTATGATAAACGTCGTACCGCATCCATAGTTTCCAAAATCAATATCTATATCTCCGCCCTGTCCTTTGACAATTGATAACGCAAGCGGCATCCCAATCCCAAAGCCATTTTCATTTGTGGAATATTCAAATCTTTTAAAAAGGGCTGCGTACTGCTCTCTACTCATTCCTGCACCGCTATCCTTTACCGAGATCCAGCTATACAACGGATTTCCACCGCTGTCTATTTCGATTTCACTATCTTTCGGAGAATACTCGATCGCATTTTTTACAAGATTCGTAAGTGCCTCCACCGTCCATTGCTTATCACAACTGATAACGCTGTCATTTTTCAGTATAAGTTTCTGATTATTAATATCTAAAAGTATCGCAACCGAAGGATTTACAGCTTCAAGCAATTCTGATGTCTTTATATCTTTTTTTATAAACTCAATGGCATGTGCATCAATCTTTGCCATCTTAAGCAGTGCGCCTACAAGCCACTCCATCTTGTTTAAAGAAACTCTGATGTTATGAATAAATTCCGCCTGTTTTTCCGGTTCTGCATCTTCTAATAAATCTGCCATGATCATCATGGAAGTGATAGGTGTTTTAAGCTGATGAGAAATATCTGCCATATAGTCAGAAAGAATGTCTCTTTCCGATTCGATCACCTTGATCTGTTCATTTTTCCTGTTAACCAGAGCATAGATGTCATTTTTTAAAATCTGAAATGCACCCTCTCTGTTATCACGGATATCAAATTTCTCACCGGAAATATAGCCTTTCACAAACTCAGACAATTTTTCTACTTCTTTTTTCTTAATCCACACGATATCCCATTCCTCTCACAGTCTCGATCTGTAATGCCGCCCCGAGTTTTTCACGCAGTCTTTTCACGTAAACAGTGAGTGTATTATCCTCCACAAAATTACCATCTATATCCCAGATTTTATCTAAAATCTGCTGTCGGGATAATAAGACTCTCTGATTATTAGCAAAAATAAGAAGCAGTCTGTATTCTAACGCAGTAAGATCAACAATCCTGTCATCCACATAAACTTTTGCCTCATCCGTATTGATCTTGACCTGTCCTATGCAAATGATATGATTCTTTCCCGTCTGCTTATTCTGAACCGATAACACACGCCTTACTCTCGCAAGCAGTTCCCTGATCCGGAAAGGCTTTACGACATAATCTGCTGCACCTTCATCAAAAGCCCTGACAATCGTATTTTCATCATCAACTACAGTCAGAAAAATGACGGATGTATCTGTATTTTTTAATTTATTGCCTATATCAGCCCCCAGTCCGTCCGGCAGCTGCATATCTAAAATTGCAAGATCAAAATATCTTTTTTCGATGAAACCACACGCATCTGCAACGGTCACAGCATGACAGACTTCATAGCCTTCCATTTCCAGTGCATATATAATTCCCGATGCGATCATAGTATCATCTTCTACCAGTAAAATATAATTCATCTGCAACCCCTTTCTCATTCTGACCAGTCACTGCTTTTCAAAAAATCCACTGTAAAATAATAACACAAAATAAAGAAAAAGCCTACCGCATCCGCTGCGACAGGCTTCTCTTTATTTTTCAATTTTTTATTATCACAGGCATTCCTGCATCAGCAGCATAGCAATTATGTCCTTATGCCTCAGCCTGCTCTGCGATCTTCTTATATCCATCCATGTCATCATAGATGCTGTTTGTCCATGGATTCTTTTTCTTCTGGACAGATTTGTAGATCATAAATACAAATACTGTAACGTTAGCGATCAATGCTAAAGCACTTACGATGTTGTAGATTACCGGATTGTAGGTAGAGTTTACAACAACTACCTCATCCTGGAACATCGGCCAGCACTGCGCGAAGAAGCACCAGATGGAAAGTGTTCTGGCACGGTTCTCAAGCCATGCACCCTTGTTGATAAGAAATGCTGCTGTTGTCGGAGCTAACAGTAATGCAAGTCCGCAGTACCATGCGTGGCTCGGCAGACAGTTATATGTATAAGCAAAGTTCCATAAATCGTATGCAACGATCCAGAACCACATCATATCCGGCCAGATCATATCGCGTGAACTGTCTTTGTCACTCTTTTTACGTACACATACGCCAAACCAGCCTGCGATCGTAACCGCATTTAAAATACCTGCGATACCATTCATAATATTCCATGGTCCGCCAAGTACGAACATGCCCGGCTCATCGGCGAGTTCTGTGATATTGCCCCAGTACTGCATTGCAACCTGGAAATCACGGGAACAAGCCTCGAAAATATTGATAGCAAGGATTGCCGGAATTAAAAGCATGAAGATCTTGTTGTTTTTCAGTTCCCAGGTCGTACCGTCTTTTCTTGTTCCCTTGACATAACGGAAACACCAGAAGAAAATACAGCCTGCGGTGGATGAATAATACTTTGCAAGGTGGAACCAGTCGGTATAGGCAATACCTTTTAATACCGTAAACCATGTAACTGTTCCAATGACCGGAAGTATGAACCAGAAAAAGAAACCGCTCCACTTCCATCTTCTTGATACTTCATTAAGCAGAACCAAAGCTGCAAATACTGCTACCCAGATCAGAATTACCGTAAGATTCGAAAATCCATTTCCCGCTGCGGTAAATCCTGAAGGGCCTTCATGAAATGTAAACATATACATTCCTCCCTTATATAGATTAGTTTTATCTGGTCATACCAGACATTGTTATAATTTTAACATTAATTTTATAAAGTTTCAATATAATTTATGTTTTTCTGCAAAAATGGCACTTTTTCGTCCTTTTGAACCAAAAAGTGCCATTTATTTCTTGTGGTATAACCAGTTTTATTTTTCATCCTCGATCGTAAGCGTTCCAGGTCTCACGTTCAGATAGATACTGCCTTTATCGGGAGTTTGACACATTGAAATGCAAAAAAGTACCGCAAAGCCTTGAAATAGGCTTATTTTTTTGTCAAATTTTTATTTTTATTATATAGTAATATTTAGTGATATCGTCTTGAAACACTGAAATATAAAAGTGAAAAAGAGGATGCTACTGTCATGATCCCATTTCATTCCAACAGACTCATGGACTATAATAAGCAGAAACTTTTTTCTGGCGGATATCTTTTTCTTCAGTCTATTTACTATGGACTTAAGCTCGATTCTGTCTGCCGAAAAATCAAAAGCCGACATAAATTCGAGTATGATCTTAATTCGATTTTATCTGATTTAATTTATACAAGGGTTCTAGAACCTTCCAGCAAAAGTTCTTCTTTCCGAGCAGCAAAACAGTTCCTTGAGCCTCCCACTTATGAACTTCATGATGTGTACCGAGCTCTTTCTGTTCTTGCTTCTGAAATGGATTTTATTCAATCAGAAGTTTATAAAAATAGCTTTTTTCTCGGTGACAGAATGGATCGGATCCTTTATTATGATTGCACAAACTACTACTTTGAAATCGAACAGGAAAATGGAGATAAAAAATACGGAAAAAGCAAAGAGCACCGTCCGAATCCCATTATTCAAATGGGTCTCTTTACGGATGGTGACGGAATACCTTTGGCTTTCTCACTCTTTCCTAGAAACCAAAATGAGCAGAAATCCTTAAAACCTTTAGAAACAAAGATTCTCCAACAATTCGGCTGTGATAAGTTTATCTATTGCAGTGACGCCGGACTTGCTTCTGAGGATAACCGTGTTCTTAATCACATGGGACAGAGGGCATTTATTGTCACTCAGTCCATCAAAAAGCTGCCTGCTGAAGACCGGGCATGGGCTTTAAAGAAAACTGGCTTTAAACGTCTCTCAGATGATAAACCTGTTGACCTCACAAAACTGACAGATGATGACAAGAACCAGCTTTATTATAAAGACGAACCATTTACAACAAAAAAACTGGATCAAAGATTGATCATAACCTACTCCCCTAAATATGCCGCTTATCAGAAATCCATCCGTGCGGAGCAGATCTGTCGGGCAGAAAAAATGGTTGCAAATGGCTCTCTAAAAAAACAGCGCAAAAATCCAAATGATCCTGCAAGATTTGTAAATAAGGTAGCTGTAACCAACGAAGGAGAAAAAGCTAAGATCCACTATTATCTCGATACGGATAAGATTGCTGAAGAAGAAATGTATGACGGGCTTTATGCGGTATGTACAGACCTGCTTGATGATAACGTTGCAGATATCTTAAAAGTCAGTGAAGGAAGATGGCAGATTGAAGACTGTTTCAGAACTATGAAAACAGACTTTGAAGCCAGACCCGTTTACTTAAACCGTGAAGACCGAATTAAGGCTCATTTTCTTACCTGTTTTCTTGCTCTGTTACATTTCCGGTTATTAAACCGCTCCTTGAAAGGGACTTATACCACAGAACAATTACTTCACACTTTAAAAGACATAAAATTTACGGATATAGAAGAACAGGGCTTCATGCCGGTATATGAGCGTCAGGAAATCACTGACGATCTCCATGAAACCTGCGGATTCAGAACGGACTATCAATTCATAACAAAACGGAAAATAAAAGGAATTCAGAAAAAAAGTAAGCGGAGATAAAACATTACTATATTTCGTGTATGCAGATAAAAGTGCCACACCCCTTGTATTTACAGGGATTGTGGCACTTTATTAACTAATCAACTGTCAAAAATGAGATTATACACGCCTGTTCTCAAAATGCAAGGTTTTTATCCTGAGCCATATAGAGTTCCGCAAAATATGGATCTTACTTCATCAGTTTCTCAAAAGTCCCCTGGCAGAATCACGAACCGGGCAGGAAAGATTCACCTTTTCCAGTGCCATCATGATCTCATTCGGAAACTGCCTTTCCACGCGGAATATGACCAGTTCCATAAATCCGCGTATCAGATAATGATTTAACATTTCCTCATGATTAAGGACTTTCTCTTTCATTTGCATCAAAACTTTCAGCAATACATTCGACACTACAAAAACAACCAGATATCCGCATAATTCAATAGAAAAGAATTAAATACCCCAGGCACGAGACAGCCAGATGTAACTAATAAGTTATGATCGATCACAGTGGTAATATTACATCAAAAACCGTTCCTCCAGACGGATTTGATCTGACTGCAATACTGCCATCATGCACTCTCACGATTTCACGGACAAGCGCAAGTCCAAGTCCTACACCGCCAAGTTCCCGGCTTCTGGATTTATCCACACGAAAGAATGGTTCAAACACGCGTTCCCTGAGTTCCTCAGGGATTCCGTTTCCCGTATCCTCCACGGACAGATAAACATGTTTTTCCTTCCGGTATGCAGTTACTGTAACCTGTCCGCCTGAATGATTATATTTTATGGCATTCTCAACAAGATTGTATACCAGCCTGTAAATAAGAATGTCACTTCCAACCATCGTTATATTTTTACATTTTCCAGTAAGTTTTATATTTTTTTCCTGTGCAAGAGGATCCAGATCTGCTAACACTTCATCAACAAGCGCGTCAACCATAATTTCATCATCCCGTCCCACAGTCTGGAGTTCACTCATATCAAGGAGCGTTTTTACCATTTTACTGAGTCTTCCATTCTGCTCGGTAACCATCTTTATTGTCTGCAATGTATCAGCATCATTATCCGGATGCCGTGTAGAATTATAAAGATCAAGCTGTACCTGCATCAAAGATAATGGCGTCCGCAGTTCATGTGCTGCATTTGCGGTAAATTGCCTCTGTATCTCAAATGCGTCCGAGAGACGTTCAAGCATCTTATTATACGAAACGCTAAGCTGGTTCAATTCTTTAACTTTATTTTCTTCTATTCGTGAAGCTGCCAGATTTTGCGCCTGTACTTCTTCAATTTTATCAGAAAATTCACGGATTGGTCTGAGTGCATGCCCACTTATAAAATATGTAACTACCCCGCCAATAAGAGCCAATATGGCTGATATCAGCAGACTGTTTTTTTTGTAATCTTCCTTATTATTATATGCCTGGATAGAAAAATCATTGGCAAACTCATCCCACTTATCATCTGGAATGCTGATATATATTTCATCCGTATCCTCCCCGTTATCCTCTCCCTGGGCATCCACAGTCTCCTGCAGGGAATCGATATAATACACGCCATTTTTATAGACAAACATCGTCAGACATCCACATATAACTGCAATATATACTGTAATGATACAGGTAAGCCTCCACTGCAGTGACATTCTTTTCATCGTTCAGACTCCTCCCGTATTTTATATCCCTCTCCCACCTTGTTTAAAATCGGATCATATCCAAGTTCAGCCTTAAGCTTTTTCCTAAGCGAAGACATGTGTACTCTGATGGCACCACTAAAGCTATCCACGGATGCATCCCAGACATGTTCCATCAATTCCTCCTGACTTACCGGTCTTCCAGGATTCAGAAGTAAATATTCCAAAATGCCATTTTCTTTTCTTGTCAGGGAAATCATTTTCCCTTTTGCATATGCCTCACGTCTTACCGTATCGAACTTTATCCCACCACTTTCCAGACACACATCTTTCTGCACAAATTTTCTTCTTGTCAGACTTCTGATACGCGCCTCAAGTTCCTGCAGATGAAATGGTTTTTCCATATAGTCATTTGCCCCTGCATCCAGTCCTTCAACCTTATCCGCAATCTGCCCTCTTGCAGATAATATAAGAACCTTTGTCTCCTCATTTCTCTGTCTGAGTTCCTTTAAGATCTCCATTCCATCCATACCGGGCAGATTCAGATCCAGAACGATCAGATCATAATTCTCCGTCAGGACACTTTCAAAAGCCTCTTCCCCATCATAACAGGTATCCACCTCGTACCCTGCATCATACAGCCGTTTTGCAACCATGTCACACATTTGTTTCTCATCTTCAACTATCAATAATCTCAAAATTCATTCACCTGCTTCTTAACACAAATTTTACAACAGCTATTGTATAATACTAACATCAGCTGGTCAATAAATACAACAAATGAAAGGAGTAAAATATCTTGAAGTGCAAAAAAATCTATCAGTCGATCCTGCTCATCTCAGGTATCACCATGATAAGTTACGGTGCGGTCAGAGGAGAAGCAGCTGTCGTGCTCGGTAAAGCAATAAAATTATGTCTGGAGTGTGTCGGAATTGGATAAAAAAAAGAATTTTCTATCAAAAAAAATAGCTGTACTACGCGGATGGATACAGGCAGCTGCCACACTGCTCACGAATATCCATATTCCTAATTTATGGAAAGGAAAAATATATCAGGGCAGCGTAAAAAACGTATGTGTACCAGGATTAAATTGTTACTCCTGTCCGGCGGCAACAGGAGCATGCCCAATTGGCGCTTTTCAGGCGGTTGTTGGTTCATCAGGATTTAAATTTTCATACTACATAACCGGATTTTTTATTTTACTCGGTGTAACACTCGGAAGATTTATATGTGGTTTTCTGTGTCCGTTTGGATGGTTTCAGGATTTACTTCATAAAATACCTGGGAAAAAATTTTCTACAGCCCGGCTCAAACCGCTGCGCTATTTAAAATACATCATCCTGATCATTTTTGTTATACTTCTTCCGATGCTGGTAACGAACTCTATCGGAATGGGAGATCCTTTCTTCTGTAAATATATTTGTCCTCAGGGTGTCCTGGAAGGAGCTATCCCTCTCGCACTTGGAAATGCCGCTATACGTTCTGCACTGGGAAAACTTTTTTCTTTTAAATGCCTTATTTTAATCACAGTTATTGTGTTAAGTATTTTGTTTTACAGACCATTCTGTAAATGGATCTGTCCTCTTGGAGCAATCTACTCATTATTTAATAAGGTCAGCTTTCTTTCTATTAAAATTGAGAACAGCAGATGCATCGGATGCGGGCAATGCCAAAAGGCATGTAAAATGGATGTGGATGTGTGTAAAACTCCAGATCATCCGGAATGCATACGATGCGGAGCCTGTATAAAAGCCTGTCCTAAAGATGCGATCCACTACCAGTTTATGGGGAAATCATGTAAAAAAAAGAACAACAGTAACCAGCAGTCATAAACCAGTAACTATCAATCTTATTACAATTTAAAAAGGAGCAATTATCCATGAAAACAAAAATTACATTTATTTCAGTTGTCACACTCAGCATCGCACTGCTGCTTACATCCTGCAGCGGAAAAGGAACTGTAAGCACCACAGAACCACAGAATACCACGGCTGAAGACAGCACGGCATCAGCGGACAATTCCAACACAAAGCTGGATGATTTATATCAGCAGGAGAACCGGATCTTTGCAGAGCATAAAGATATATGGGACAAATTATTTGGTCTGATGAATAAAAACACTGCAGATTCAAACGGAAATTATGCTGATTATCTGGCTGATACCGCTGAATCAAACAAAGATTCTTTTACTGATGACGAATTCAAAACACTTACTGATGATATTGAAACCATACGAAAAATCGAAGAACAGATCGCAGAAATTGAAAAAGGAACTACAGAATCCGATAAAAATGGGCAGAATACTAATTCTGAAGATGCATCACCATTCAAAAATTTCTCAGGTCAGGATTTCGATGGTAATTCTGTTGACGAAAGTCTTTTTTCCGAAAATGCAGTAACTGTCATCAATTTCTGGTTTACCGGCTGCAAACCCTGTGTTGCTGAGTTATCCAAACTGAATGAATTAAATGATGCAGTCAGGGCAATGGGAGGAGAAGTAGTCGGCATCAACACAGAAACCTTCGATGGAAATGAATCGGCTATCAAAGAAGCTGCCTCTGTTCTTGAAAGCCAGGGTGCTAAATACCGCAATCTTTCTATTGATTCATCTTCAGATGCAGGCAAATATGCCTCCAATATCATGGCATTTCCTACCACAATACTCGTCGACAGAAATGGTAACATCGTGGGTGATCCGATGCTCGGTGGAATCGATAATCAGGATAACTATGATACTCTGATGAAACAGATCCAATCTGTAATCGATGCAGACAGCTCAAATAAATAACCCTTTTATGATACTCTTTTGTACATAACCGGCACATCATACCCAACGGTTCTATTTTCATTCACTCCCGGACTTTCAGATACCTCCCGGCAGGTATCTGAAAGTCTCTCACATTACCGGTATAGCTTTCTTTTTATCTGAATTCTCCTTATGCTTTCTTAAGTCGTTCTCTTTAACGTTCCAATATAATCTCCATTATGATAAACAAATGGTCCGGGTTCTCCCTCTTCTCCAAAATATTCCGGTCTTAAGGACAAGATATCGAGCAGTTCATCAATCGTCTGCACCTTAGTTGCCTGATATGGCTGTTCAAATGCAATCTTTTCTACAAACAAATAATAATCACTATACTTTATCAGGATACCAGTATGACCTACAAAAACTGCATCCGAATATGGATCATATATTACGATACTAAGAAGTGATATTCTGTCATTATCTATTTGAAATCCATATTCTTTCCAGCGGTCGCAAAATGCAGATTCCGGATGTCTGTCATCCGTAACACTCTTTTCACCATAAAGTGTGGTAAACATGTCTTTGTTCTCTTTTATGATTTCATATCTGTCCACATTATCTATCGCTTCTGTGTCAAACATCAGATAGGTTCCCTCATAATGATCTTCCGTTAATTCTGAGTGGATCACCCCATCTAACAGGAGAAAAGCTGTCATTCTACAGTCCGCATCTGAATACTCATGATTCTGTTCCCAGCCATCCATACATTTACCGATATCCGCTTTCATTTTCCCAGGATCTGACCATGTATCTTCCAGCTTCGCATTTTTTCCTGCGGAATCTGCAAAATCAACCGCCCATTCCCGAAATATATCTACATGAGCAGCTCCCGCAGAGTCAAGTTCTTTACAGATCTCAGTAATCGTATTGTTCCCTCCCATATATGTTGCACCAGGTATCTTTTGTTTCTGCACTGTTTCTGTGCAGGCCGCCAGCATCATAAATGCAGACACAATCATAGCAGACAGTTTCATTGCTGTTTTTGTTCTGGTTTGTCTTTTCAACAGATATTACCTCTTCTCCCCTAAATGATCATGACGTAAAAGTCGTTCCTGTCAATTCTTTTCATCCTCGATCGTGAGTGTTCCAGGTCTTACATTCAAATAGATACTGCCCTTGTCCACTTTATACATATCAAGCAGCATTACCCAGAGACGGTGTATTGCATCAAGTAATACATTCGATACCTCTATGCTGTATGGCAGCAGCGCATGAATATCAAAAAAACGCATCCCAAGTGGTGGTAAAAATACCATATTGCTGGATTTTACTTTCTGCTCTCCTGTGCTGCTGTTTGCAGTCTTTAACATTTCATAAGTGATCAGACAGAAATCTTTTCCTTTGTATTTGCAATAATAAGAAACATAACACTCATCAATCGTCCAATCCAATCCATCTTCATGCTCAACGGGTTTTTCTTCTACCGGATTTGCCTCCGTAGTCTGAACCTCTACACTCCAGCGGATTCTTCCCTCTTTTGTCTCTCCCATCATATCCTGGATCTCATGGAAAATTTCTTCCTGTTTTTTCATATTAATCTCCATTTCTAAGCAGCTAATGATATTATTTTTTTCATAAAAGCTATATATTTTGCCCGGAAACAAATAGCCGTACTAGTCCCTCACATAAATATCCGAAAGGTTCTCAAGAATCGCTCCTGCAACATCCGGTTTGTTCATCGTATAAATATGTACATGGTTGACACCGTTTGCGATCAGATCGATGATCTGGTCTGTCGCATAGGCGATACCTGCCTGTTTCATAGCAGCCGGGTCACTGCCAAAGCGGTCGACGATTGCAAGGAAACGGCGTGGCACCAAACTTCCCGACAATGCAATGCTCCGTTTTACCTGATTTGCGTTAGTGATCGGCATGATTCCTGCCACAACAGGTACATCGATTCCATGTTTTAGTGCTTTGTACATAAAGTTATAAAGAATATTATTGTCAAAAAACATCTGTGTTGTGAGGAACTCACATCCGGCATCCACTTTTTCTTTCAGATGGATCAGATCTTCCTCTAATGTCTGTGACTCAGGATGTCCTTCCGGATAGCAGGCTCCGCCGATACAGAAATCTCCCTGTGATTTGATATCATAGATCAGCTCACTTGCATGTTTATACTGATTTGGCAGCGGGAAATCCGCGTTCTGCGGGATATCTCCGCGCAGTGCAAGTACATTTTCAATCTGCTTTTCTTTTAACTCCTGAATCACAGAGGCAACTTTCTCCTTAGTCGAAGATGCACAGGTGAGATGTGCCAGTGCCGGAATATGATTCACATTTCGCACTTCATTTGCAAGTTCTACCGTATAATCAGAAGTTCCGCCGGTTGCACCATAAGTAACACTCATATATGCCGGTTTCAATGCTGCCATATCTCCGACAATCTTTTTGTAGTTGTCTAACTGTGCACCCTGTTTCGGCGGGAACAGTTCACAGGAAATCGTTACATTCTCTGTATTTAATAATTCTGTAAGTCTCATAAATCCCTCTTTCTGCTAAAAGCGTCTTATTTTATCGGAACCGTCATCCACGGTATTCTCGATCTTCCGTATTACGACATAATAAGAATAATTCTCATTGACAGCCACTTCCACGCGGTCACCAACCTTATGTCCAAGCAATGCCTTTCCAAGCGGTGACTCATTGCTGATTAAATTTTTTAAAGAATTACCGCGGACTGTTGTCACGATCTTATAAACCTCTTCCTCGTCGTCCTCCTCAAAATAAACCGTCACCGTATTATTCATACCAACTTCATCCTCTGCAGAATCCGTTGAAATCACTTTTGCTGTTTTGATCATTCTCTCTAAATAGCGGATACGGCTCTCATTCTGGTTCTTATCTTTCTTTGCCGCATGGTACTCGAAATTCTCACTTAAGTCTCCCTGCGCTCTTGCCTCCTTCACTGCCTCTAAGGCCTCTTTGCGCACCACAAGTTTTCGGTACTCAATCTCCTCTTCCATCTTTTTTATATCCTGTTCGGTCAATTCGTCGTACATGAATCTTCCTCCTTACTTGTCATTTCAGCGATTATTATAAATTCTTTCCAGTTTTCCGTCAAATAAATTTCTGTGTAAACATCTCTTTACTGATCCATTGAATTTCGCATTTTGTACATTTTTTCGCACATACTGACAATATATATCCACTTGCGGGATCATAGCTTTGCAGATACCATTCTCCCGTCTGCCCCGCTTTTAAAAATTTAACCTGATCCTGCAGTACACAAAACGATGCAAGATCCAATGCTATCCCTTTTCCAACCGCTTTGATATAACTTTCTTTTCTTGTCCATAACTCTGTAAAATAACAGTCTGCTTTTTTCATTTTTCCCTTTTGTAATGCCAGATATTCCTCCGGACAGAAAAAATGTTCTGCCACTTTCATCTGTCCTTTCCGGATCTGTTCCACATCAATTCCCACTTCACTGTCCGAAAAAACACCTGCCACATATCTTCCCGAATGTGACAGGTTGAAATATATGCCGATATTCTCTTTTAATACCGGCTTTCCATTCTCTCCGAATGTAAGAACCATTTGCTGCATTTTCCCAGGTAACAGACTGATTCCATATTCCCGCAACGCATACTCTAACAGTATCCCTGCTGCCAGTGATCTGCACCGGTCTTCTTTTTTCTTTAATTGAACGATTTTATTTTTCCGGTCTTCTGTAATAAAGGGCAGCATCTGCGAAAATATCTTTTCATCCTCCAATGGAAGCGTATCTGTCATATAAATCTTCACGTATCTTATTCTCCCTTTGTCTGGATAATGCTTCTAAGATGTTCCCTTTCATCCAGCAATTCCTCATACACCGGCATCAGTCCATCATTTTTCCCAGCACGAAGCGGCTCTACGATTTTTACAACCGTCTCAAACATCGGGGTAATACCCATATTTGCAAATACACCCTTTAATGTATGTGCGCAGTCAAATGCCTTTTTTCTCTCATCTGCTGCAAGTGCCTCTTTCAAACCATCAAAAGACTCGTCCTCTACCACCATCGGAAGACAGCTTTGATATAATTTTTCATCCCCTAAAAAACGCTCTAAAGCTCCTTCTAAGTCGCATCCCCACGCATTTAATCCTTCCAATACCTCATTCATTTTCTATCATTCCTCCGATTGTTCTTTTGTCTGTTCCCTCTCCCCGGATTTACGCTTTCCGGATAACAGCAGTCTGTATTTTTCTAATTCCCATTCCAGTTGTTTTGGTTCTGTCACATTCAAAAATACACCATATATGATATGTTTATTTCCTACGATCCCAACATCATATAGTTTTAAAAAAATATAAAATTCTTCCCCTGCCTCATTTTTCTTTGAGAACTCACATTGTGTTTCATGTCCGGTATCTGCTGTATGAGAAAATGCATCCAGAACACGTTTATGATACCGTTTGGGAATTTCCTGGAAAATATCTTTTTTCTGGCTGATATCCTGATATCCAAACATTTCATAATATGCATTATTTACGCGAATGGTCTCAATCTGATCTTTGCTGTACTCATAGACAGCCACCCCCTGTTTTGCATTTAAAAAGAGGGTTTCAAGCTGGGATGCCGGCATCCACAGGCTATCTATATCAACTAACCGTTCTGTATCTTTCTCCCTCTGTGAATGCGGTCTGTCAAACTGCAGCTTTTCATACTCTTCCACCGGCATAGGTTTTGCAAAATAATATCCCTGTACATACTCACATCCTATGCTTCTTAAAAACTCCACCTGCTCGATCCGTTCGACACCTTCTACCACAACCGGCATATTCAGCCATTTTGCCATACGTATCACGGCAGCCATGATATTTTCTCCGCGTCCTTCCTTATCATCCCCGGAAAAGAATTTCATATCCATCTTTAAAACATCTACCACTATATCCTTTAAAACATTTAAAGAAGAATATCCGCTTCCAAAATCGTCCATCAGAATATAAAATCCCTCTTCCCGCAATCGCTGCATCATTTCCTGCACCGCTTTTGGATTGGTATTGTACGCACTCTCTGTCAGCTCTACCTGAAAAAGGCTGCGCGGAATCTGATATTTGTCTACTAGATCGCAGATCACTTCCACTACTTCTTTATTATATAGACTAATCCTTGAAAGATTTACCGATATCGGAAGCGGCTGTTTTCCCTCGTCTAACCACCTTCTGAGCTGGATACAGGTCTGTTCCCACACATAATAATCCAGTTTTGTGATAAAACCGTTCCGTTCAAATACCGGTATAAACTCTCCCGGCGAGATCATCCCCCGTTCCGGATGTTTCCAGCGCACCAGCGCCTCTGCACCTGCAATCTGATTATCGCTAAGTCCGTATTTCGGCTGGTAATAAACAACAAACTCATGATTTTCAAGTGCGCTTTTCATACTGTTTACGATACGCTGTTCCTTTTCGATCTCCTGACTCATTTGCCGTGTATAAAATGCATAATTGCGGATATAATTACCCTTACAGTGTTTTGCCGCAAGGTTTGCCCTGTCATACATATGGTTTGGTGTTATTTTCTTCCCCGCGATCAGATAAACACCAAATATCGGTACAATATCAAAATCAAGCGGATATCTGCTCAAGATATCCCTCATCTTATTAAAACTTTCCACCAGTTCTTTTGTATTTTCATAGGACATGCAAAAACAGAAGATGTCCGCATCCATCCTGCCGAAAGTGATGTCATTGCGGTTTTTTACTGCGCGTATCAGAAAATCTGCAATATATTTTAACAGCTCGTCCCCGGCACTCATTCCAAAGAATGAATTGATCAGCTGGAACTTTTCAATATCCATCCGCACAAATGCAAAATGTCTGTCCGGATATCGCTCTAACATGGCAGATGTTGCCTGAAACATATTCGTTTTATTGTAGATGCCGGTAAGAATATCATATTCCGCACGGTACTTTAACGCTTTGCTGATGTTTTTACTGCTGCTGCCGATCACGTTCTTCAAACGAAACCTGACAACATCCACATTATACGGTTTCCGTATAAAATCCCATGCCCCCATGCTAAGACATCTGACTTCTGTTTCAATATCAATCTCCATCGTCAGCACGACCACAGGAATTGCCTGATACATCTGTGCTTTATGATATCGCTCTAAGAAATAATAACCATCATACTCCGGCATAACGATATCCAAAAGCACCGCAGTTATCTCCTCGCTTCGTTCATAAAGGATCTCAAATGCTTTTTTGCCATTCTCTGCTTCAACAACCTCGTATGTGTCACTCAGAATCTTTTTCAACATGACACGTTCGATCTGCTTGTCATCTACAATTAATACCTTACCCTTTTCAGCCATACTCTCACCTATCTGCCCCATAAAAATCCAAAAAAAACCTGACTTTATCATAGCAAAGTCAGAGTTTCTTTTCAATAGACATAATTTATCCTTATTCAAAAATAACATTGATTTTTTTACTGAGACGGATATCTGCCGATGACGCTCCAACCTGAATTTCATAAGTCCCACTCATCGGCAAAAACATCTTTTTTTGCACATCATGATGTGCAAAATCCTGTTTATCCAAAGTAAAACAGATCTGTTTTTCCTCACCAGCAGCCAGTTCCACTTTTTCAAATGCTTTTAATTCCTGAAATATTCTGTTTTTTTCCTGCTCCCGTGCAACATAAATCTGAACAGTTTCTTTACCCTCCCGGACACCTTTATTTTTCACAGTACATGAAACCTTAACAGTCTGTTTTTCACTCTCCTGCTGTGCGATTTTAAGATCATCATAAACGAAATCTGTATAGGAAAGTCCGTGTCCAAACGGAAACAATACATCTGTTTTTTCTGTATTATAATAACGGTAGCCAACCATTACCCCTTCCCGGTATTCCACACGGTCTTTCTTTCCAAAAGTTCCGATCGTATGTGCCGGACATTGTGACGCATCTCGGATAAACGTTTCTGCAAGTTTTCCGGACGGATTTACCTTTCCAAACAAAGTCTCTGCTATCGCAGTTCCGCCTTCCATACCTGCATAATAACTCCAGAGAATTGCTTTTGCATTTTCTGCCCATGGCATCTCAACCGGTGACCCTGCATACATGCAGACTGCCATATCCGGTGCAGCCTTTAACAGAGCCTCTATCACCGCATCCTGCCCGTAAGGCAGCTTCATGTCTGTGCGGTCGAGTCCCTCCACATCAAAATCGTGATTCAATCCGCCCACAAAAATAACGATATCACTCGCCTTTGCAAGTGCAACTGCTTCCTCTAAGGCTTCTTTCTGTTTTTTGTGATATGCATCCGCTGTGGCTTTCTGCTGTTTTCCCTGCGTACTTCCACTTACAGTACATTCATTTTCCGTATCCCCGGCATTCTCTGTACTTGCCGCCTGCCAGTTGATCTCAGACGCTTCCTCTTTGTCCGGGATCACATATCCCGGTGCGTAGGAAACATTGACATTTCCGCCGAGCAGCTTTTTGATTCCCATGAGCGGCGAAATCTCATACAATGCCTTGATCTCTGCACTTCCGCCTCCATTCGAATGGATTGCTGCGGCATTTGCACCGATCACGGCAACCCTGCAGCCGGATTCTGTGCAAAGAGGCAGTACATGATCTTTATTTTTCAGCAGGATCATTGACTCACGTGCCACATCAAGCACTGCCCTGCGGTGTTCTTCCGTATTATATGCACCGGTTTTACGGTTCTTTTTCTCTGGTCCGATCATCTTAAGACGCAGCATCATCCGAAGAATATTACGCACCTTTTCATCAACCATTGATTCCTCAATGTCTCCATCTCTCACAGCTTTTAAGAGCGGATCTGCCATGTACTGCTCATGGAACTGATATTTGACATCCATCTCAATATCCAGACCGGATTCTGCTGCCATTTTCGTATCGTGTACCGCTCCCCAGTCGGAGATCACGACTCCATCAAATTTCCAGTCTTTCCGCAGCTTCTCATTAAGCAGGGACTTACTCATACAGCAGTGCTCGCCGTTTAACAGATTATAAGCTCCCATCAGTGCAAGCGTGTGTCCTTTTTGTACTGCTGCTTTAAATCCCGGAAAATAAATTTCTTCCAGTGCAGCCTCATCAACGATCGTATCAACCCAGAGTCTTTCTGTTTCCTGCGAATTTGCTGCAAAATGTTTTACACATGCTGCCACATCATTTTCCTGGATTCCATCGATCATCGGAACCACCAGTTCTTCGATGAGTCTTGGATCTTCACTCATATATTCAAAATTTCTTCCACAGAGCGGGCTTCGTTTGATATTAATACCTGGAGCTAAGATCACATCCTTACCCCTGCCTCTTGCCTCTTCGCCTAAAACCCTGCCTGCTTTTTTCGCCAGATTGCGGTTCCACGTGGATGCGATGGCGCTGTTACATGGAAGATAGGTCACATAATCTTCCGTCGTTCCAATATTGCGCCATTCATTGTCTGCAAATTCTGCCCGCACCCCCATTGGACCATCTGACATGTAAAGCGGCGGTATGGAAAGCCGCTTTACCCCTTCGGTGCGGAATAACCCCGCACCGTGGATCATGCCGATCTTTTCTTCTAAAGTCAGTTCATTTAAAATCTGTTCAATATATGTTTCCTGCATTAAAATACAACCTCTGCCTTGCCGTTACCGTCAAATGCTACGATGACATTTTCCCCATCCTGTGTATAGGATGCACCGGTTACCTGCTTTGGAGTGCCAACGTTCATCAATGCCACTTTGGATGCCTTATTACTCTCTACCGCGATCTGATAAGAAGATCCGTTCTTTACAACATTTGCAGATGCTTCTTTTTCATTTTCCGTTCCATATACGACAGTTTCTGCCTTGATGCCATCTTTTAATGCATATGCACGGAATGTCACACCATCTGCATAGTCATAAACTGCATTATCATTTCTTGCTCCCATAGCCACAATACTGCCCTCTTTGACATAAAGAGGAATACTTAAGTAACCATGTTTCTCTTTGTACCATTTACCGCCTTCTTTGACTTCTCCGGTCAGTAAGGATGTCCAGGTTCCCTCCGGCAGATAATATTCTGCAATGCTGTCATCACGGAAAATCGGTGCAACCAGCAAGGAATCCCCTAACATATACTGAGTTGCCAGGTAAGCGCAGTTTTTATCCTCCGTAAATTCAAGCACCATGCTCCGCATCATTGGGATACCGGTCTTTGATGTCTCGATCGCATTGCGGTACAGATACGGCATTAAGGATGCCTTAAGCTGTGCAAAATAACGCACCACATCTACTGCTTCCTCATCATATGCCCACGGCACACGGTAAGAAGTAGATCCATGCAGCCTTGAATGGGAAGAAAGAAGTCCAAACGCACACCATCTCTTGTATACATCCGGTGTGGAAGTACTCTCAAATCCTCCGATATCATGACTCCAGTATCCAAAACCGGAACTTGTCAGTGACAGACCGCCGCGAAGACTTTCCTCCATGGATTCATAATCAGACCAGCAGTCACCGCCCCAGTGAACCGGGAACTTCTGTCCGCCCGCAGTTGCAGAACGTGCAAAAAGAATTGCCTCTTTTTCGCCTTTTTTCTTCTTTAATACATCAAATACCACCTTATTGTAAAGGTATGTATAGTAGTTATGCATCTTAACCGGATCAGATCCGTCATAATATACTGCATCCGTCGGTATTCTCTCACCAAAGTCGGTCTTGAAGCAGTCCACACCCATATCAAGAAGTGCCTCTAATTTTTTTCCATACCACTCGCAGGCTGCCGGATTGGTAAAGTCAACAATGGCAAGTCCCGGCTGCCACATATCCCACTGCCATACATCGCCGTTTGGACGTTTTAAGAAGTAACCACCCTCAACGCCTTCTTTGAACATGGAGGACTCTTGTCCCACATAGCTGTTGATCCATACACAGATCTTTAAACCTTTTGCTTTCAGTCGTTTTAGCATTCCCTCCGGATCCGGGAAAACTCTTGAATCCCAGGTAAAATCACACCAGTTAAAATCTTTCATCCAGAAACAGTCAAAATGAAATACTGATAACGGAATCTTGCGGTCAAACATTCCATCGACAAAACTGTTGACTGTCTTTTCATCATAGTTGGTCGTAAAAGATGTGGACAGCCAGAGTCCAAAAGTCCACGGTGCCGGAAGCGATGGTTTTCCGGTGATATCTGTATAACGCATCAGCACTTCTTTCATCGTAGGTCCGTTGATCAGGAAGTAATCAAGATTTTCGCCTGGTACGGAAAACTCTACTTTTGTCACCATCTCTGTTGCAACCTCAAAAGAAACGCACTCCGGATGATTTACGAATACACCATATCCTTTGTTTGAAATATAAAACGGAATATTCTTATAAGACTGCTCTGTGGAAGTACCGCCATCTTCATTCCAGATATCCACACTCTGTCCATTTTTTACAAATGCGGAAAAACGTTCACCAAGACCATAGATCAGCTCACCCACGGAAAGAGATAACTGCTCTCTCATATAAGCATCTTCCGGTCCTTTGTCATAAGCAAAACCTTTCCAGTCGGTTTTCATATATGCAAGGTCTCTCCAGCCGCTTGCCGTGATTTTCTCCTCACCGCGGTAGAAAGTCAGTGCCCCATTCTCTTTCTGCACCTCCAGACGCAGTGATCCGCTTGAAATAATCAATTTGTCTGCTGTCTCTTCCGTCTTTAAATGTCCGCTCTCTGCCGGTGCGATCTCAAAGGATGGTGCTTTCTTCTGCACGCCCATGTGATGATAAGTCTGAACCCTAAGCACTTCCTCATACGGTGCTGAAATCACGATCGTGAGGTTGATTCCGCCAAGGGTATCGCCGCGCTGTGTGATCTTGCTTGTCGGCGCACAGATCGTCACCTGATCTTTCTCGATTTTTGAAAAATATACTTCTGCCGGAGAAAAGCACTCGCAGCGCTCTTTCTGCAGCCAGCATCCATTACTGAATTTCATATGATAATCCTCCCTGTTTTCCGGAGAAAAATGCATGCTATGTTTTTTATAGCATTTGCCTCTTGCAGGCGCAGAGGATTTTTCTCCCTGTAATTATCTCATTTTGTCTCATCTTACTATACCCACCCTGCAAAAAATACCCTCTAAATTGTACATAAAACACTCCGTAAATTTGACAAACAAAACATTCACATTTATACTTACTTTTAGTTATTTTATCACTGGAACAGGAAGGTTATAGTATGTATCGGGTTTTAATCGCAGATGACGAATCCATTATTCGTGAAGGTATCAAATGTCTGTTTGACTGGGAGGCTCTCGGCTATACGATCGCCGGTGAAACTGCTAACGGTGAGGCTGCTTATCAACAGCTCCTTGCCTTACAGCCGGATGTCGTTCTTTTAGATATCCGCATGCCGGGAATGCTCGGACTTGATGTCATCCGTGAAGCAAGGGCACAGGGTTTTACCGGAAAAGTTATTATCTTAAGCGGCTATTCTGATTTCAAATATGCGCAGGAGGCCATCCGTTATGGCGTGCAGTATTATCTGACAAAGCCTATTGACGAGGATGAACTAGAAGAGATTCTTTGCTCGATCAAAAAAACTTTAGACAAAGACACTGCAACTGCAAATACAAGGGAGCATTACCGTGAAAAAGCAAGGGAAACCATCATCCGGGATCTTTTAACGAATGAAATCGATCTCTCCCACGTAAATGCTGCAGATCTGCATCTGACAGCAGATACTTACCAGGTTGTGATCTATGAGAAATACAGTCATAACACTGCAGATGCCTCCTACCGCTTTTCAGATCTTTTACGTGTGACCAATCAGGATAATAATTCCTATGATAATATCACCTTGCAGTATCAGGAAGTTATTTTGCTGAAAGGAACTTTTGCGATCCAGAAATTTAATGATTTTTTAGAGCGTTACCAGAGGGAAAGCCGCCCTCAGGAGAACTCGCCGCTCGACAGTCTTTTTATTACATACGGTGCATGCGTGTCAGAGCTTTCAGAAGTCCATACTTCTTATATACAGGCAAAACAGCTCTTAGAGCGCCGCTTCTTCTGCGAACAGGAACAACATACCATCGGCTATGATGAGCTGCCGGAACCAGACAGTTTAAAACTGATCTTAAACGATGTTTTTTTAAACCGTTATGCCACCAGTTTGTTTGAATATCTTCAGGCATTCAACCGCAACATGTTAGCGGAAAACTTAACACAGCTTACCAATGAGCTTTACCATGCTGCCGATACGATCGATTCCATACGGCTTTTTCTGACAGACCTTTATCTGCAGATCAAGGAACAGACAAACCGCCTTTATAATGGCGCAAATATCCCATTTCCAAGCAATGCAGACATCATCCGGCTGATTGAAGAAAAATATTATCTCTATGAGATCATCCTTTTCTTCACGGAACAGTTTGAAATGATCATGTCCTCGATCGGCAACTCTTCCCGTGAAAGCGTGCTGGATGATATCTTACATTACATCAACCACAATTATGCAAGCAATATCACATTGGAAAATATTGCACCGCTGTTTGGTTACAACAGCTCGTATCTCGGAAAGATCTTCCGCAAAAAGATGGGCGAAAACTTTAACTCCTATGTCGACCATGTCCGCATCAAACACTCGATGGAGCTCCTCTGTTCCTCAGAGTTAAAAGTTTATGCGATCGCAGAAAAAGTCGGTTACCGGAATGTCGATTATTTCCATATCAAATTCAAAAAATATGTTGGAAAAAGTCCGGCAGAATACCGGAAAGAACATAAAAATGAATAAATTTTCATAAAAACTGCCGCCCTACGGGTGAATAGATTTCCCCCTTTCTCTGTAAGTTCAGAAAAAGGGGGGCATATCACCGTGAGGCGGCAGTTTTTATTTTTAAGATCCGAGTGTCAAACGCTGGCTTTAAGTTTTTCGATTGGCAAATGGCACCGCATTGCCTGTCATTTTAAGAAATCATACTGTGACATATAAAGTTTATAATACTCACCCTTCTGTTCCATCAGTTCGTCATGATTTCCACGCTCTAAAATATCGCCTTTATCCACATATAAGATGCAGTTTGCATTTTTGATCGTAGAAAGTCTGTGTGCAATGATAAAAGAAGTCCGTCCCTTCAAAAGTTCGTTCAATCCTTTCTGCAAAAGCAGTTCCGTCTCGGTATCAATGCTCGAAGTCGCCTCATCTAAGATCAGGATCTTCGGATCTGCAAGCAGTGCCCTTGCAAAGGAAATAAGCTGTCGCTGACCGGCAGAAAGCCTGCTTCCTCTTTCATTCACTTCTGTTTCATAACCGTTTTCCATCTCCATGATAAAATCATGTGCACAGACTGTTTTTGCTGCCCGGATCACTTCCTCATCCGTTGCACTGCGGTTGCCATAGCGGATATTATCCATGATCGTTCCTGCAAAAATAAAGCTGTCCTGCATCATGATCCCCATCTGGGTCCTTAAGGAGTGCAATGTCACCTTCGAGATATCAATGCCATCGATCGTGATCACTCCGGAATCTACATTATAAAAACGGCTGATGAGGTTCACGATCGTGGATTTTCCTGCCCCGGTCGGACCGACGATCGCATAAGTTTCACCCGGTTCTGCCGTAAAATTAATATCTTCCAGAATCTTCTGCCCCGGTTCATACCCAAAAGACACATGGGAAAATTTCACTTCTCCCACCACTTCCGGCATCGGAATTGCATCCGGTGCATCCTTGACACCAACCGGCTCATCGATCGTCTCAAAAATCCTCTCCAGATAAGAGATTGCTGTCAAAAGTGAATTATAAAATCCTGCCAGCGTGTTGATCGGTGCCCAGAAACGCCCGATATATGCGGTAAATGCGATCAGCACACCGACTGTCAGTGTCATATCCGGTGCTAAGATCCATCGGACACCCAGCACATAGATCAGTGCCGTCGTAAATGTAGAGATAATATCAACACTCGGTCCCATTGTAAAATTAAACATTACCGCACGCATCCAGGATTTCCGGTAATTTTTACTTAAGTTGTTGAAGATACCTGTATTTTCATTTTCCCTCACAAAAGACTGTGTCACACGGATTCCGTTGATGCTTTCCGCAATATAAGCATTCAGGTTTGACTGTTTATTGCTCTGGATCTGCCATGCCCTGCGCTGTTTTTTCTTGATCAGGATGATCACAAATACAAGCACCGGCAGTCCGCACAGGCAGACTAATGTCAGCCGTACATCTAATGCAAACATGAAGATCAGAATGAAGATCAGATTGCACAGATCTGTAAATGTATTGACAATACCATTGCTTAAAAGATCACTTAAACTGTTCACGTAATTAACCACGCGCACCTGTATCTTTCCGTGTGGTCTGTCATCATAATAGGAAAACGGGAGTTCCTGCAGATGACAGAAAATATCGTAACGGATATCATGCACAATGTCCTGTCCGATCACACTCATGGTCTTAATCTTGATCCGCAGGGAAAGACCGGAATAAAGTGCGATCAGCAATGTTGCAGCGCTGTAAAAGATAATGGAGCTCATATCTTTCTGCGGAATACTGTTATCCATGACATTCTGAAAAAAGATCGGGATTGCCATGGTAAGCGCCGAGGAAGAAAGCATTAAAAGTATAACGCCTGCCATCTTCTTTTTGTATGGGGCAATATAGCCTGCCAGACGTTTGAGCTGGTTTACATCAAAGCTGTCCTCTAATATTTCATCCATATCATATCTGTTTCTTGCCATCTCATTTTTCCCCCTTTCCGCTTAAAATCTCCTGTGGGATCTCACCATACTGGTTATGGAAAGCTGTCGCATAATAACCGCCTGCTGCCACCAATTCCTCATGGGTTCCCTGTTCAATGATACGTCCGTTATCCATGACAAGGATCAGATCTGCATCTTTGATGGAAGAAATACGGTATGCTATGACAAAGATCGTGCATTTGTTATCCAGTTTTTTCAACTGGCTCTGGATATAACTCTCCGTCTCCATATCCACCGCTGACGTCGTATCATCCAGGATCAGAATTGACGGATCTTTTAACAACGCCCTTGCAAGCGAAATACGCTGTTTCTGTCCGCCGGAAAGTCCGACACCACGCTCACCTACAATTGTTTCATAACCATCCGGAAGTGCCCCGATAAAATGATTGGCATCCGCCATGATTGCAGCCTGTTTTACCTCATCAAAGGAGCAGGATGGTCTTCCGTATGCAATATTCCCTTCGATCGTGTCCGAAAAAAGGAATACATCCTGCATTGCCATACCGATATTATCCCGCAGGTTATAAAGATCCATGTCGCGGACATTCACACCATCCACAAGTACCTCTCCCGAAGTCGTGTCATAAAACCGGCAGAGCAGATTCATGATCGTTGATTTTCCGGCTCCGGTAGAACCGATAATACCGACGGTCTGCCCCGGTTTTACCTTAAAATTGACATCCATGACAATGTCTTCATCATCTGCACGGTAAGATACATTTTTAAACTCGATCTCACCTTTCAAATGCTTCTTTACCACTCCGGATACCGGTGTTTTTACATGCGGTTCCTCACTGTAGGTCGCATAGATTTTCTCCACGGAAGTTGTGAAATTGCTGATATCATTGACCAGCCATCCTGCCTGACGCAGCGGGTTGTTTAACATCCATAAATATCCGTTTACGGTAACAAGCTGCCCTAACGTGATTTCTCCCTGAATCACCATATAGCCGCCATATAGGATCAGAATGATCGTCAGTGCATACGAAAGCACCTCAAATACCGGCACATATTTCATCCAGATCTTTGACGCATCAATCTGTGCCGCACGGAATTTATCATTTTCCTTATTAAATTTTTCAATCTCAAAATCTTCTTTTGCAAATGCTTTTACCACGCGGTTTCCACTGACATTTTCCTGCACAAACGCATTGAGTGAAGAAAAACAGTCACGGTTGCGCTTGAATGCCGGACGTACCTCTTTTGTCTGACGATAAGTTGCAAATGCAGTAAACGGCAGTACCACAAGCATGGCAAGTGCCAGTTTTGTATTGACGGTAAAGATCATAAGCAGCGCAAACACAAACATCAGCACACTCTGATAAACCATGTAGACCACATACGCCACAAAATGACGGATCGCATCCATATCTCCGGTCTGCCGGCTCATCAGATCCCCGGTACGCTTCTTGTTATAAAATGCAAAATCCTCTTCCAAAAGTTTTCGGTAAACCTTATCCCTCATATCGTACAAAACACCCTGCGACGCTGTCTCAAATGCTACCTGAAACAGAAAACGTAAGATCCCCATCACGACCGTAACGCCGATCAGACAGCCGATAAACGGCATCAGCTTATCATATCTGCCCCCGCTTATGACCTGATCCACGATCTGCCCGGATATGTACGGATTGACCACCGATAACACAGATACCGCTGTGGTCAGTAAAATACCAATTATCATCAGTCCCCGGTACTTTTTCAGAAATGAAAAGAACCATTTCATTGGTGTCATAATAACCCTCCTACTCCCTTTTTGTTTTTCTTTCGGATTTTCAGTATAGTACTTCTGGGGTAAAAAGGAATGTACTATCTTGCACCGTTCATGTTATTTTTTGCAACGGAGGGGATGGTTTCTGATGGGGAATGTGATATACTATGACATGATTGACAAAATAATTTTTCAGACTTATACAAAGAAATGGAGATTACTATGTGCTGTGACAACCAGGAAGAACTGCTTGACCAACTGAATCCTACTTTTTTATTTACCTGGAAAGGCACCCGTCTGAAAGACGAGGAACTCTATCACAGCCATGATTTCATCGAGATGGCTTTTATTTTGTCCGGTCACGGAAGATACCGGATCAATGGCTCCTTGTATGATATCTCCGAGGGCGATATCATTATTTTAAATCCGGGGCAGAAGCATCAGGCACTCTGCACAGACCCTTCCAATCCGGCTACGGAATTTTTTGTTGGATTATGTGACGTCCGTTTTGGGGATTTCCCGGAAAATTATCTGCCGCTGCATTTAAAAGATCTGACATCCGATCCAGCCACACAGTCTCCTATTTTACATACCTCCGGCGAACTGCGCCAGAAGCTGTTTAAGATCTGCACAGCCATGAGCGTAGAAAATGACGTCTGCCGCAGCGGACGTTATATCATGTTGAAAAGTTATCTGATGCAGATGCTGATCCTGCTGCTGCGGGAACAGAGTGAACCGGTAAAAATCAATACCGGCTGCTCTTTTGAATCTACCAGCAAAAAATATGTAGTTGACCAGATCGTAAATTATTTTGAGGATCATTACAGTGAAAAGATTTCTTTAGATCAGATTGCAGAAAATATGTACTTAAGTCCTTTTTATATCTCACGTATTTTTAAAAGTGAGACAGGCGATACACCGATCCGCCACCTGATCAATATCCGCCTTGAAAAAGCAAAAGAATTGTTGGAAAACGGCTTTGACGGCAGCATCCAGGAAGTTGCAGCCGAAGTCGGCTATGATGATGTCTATCATTTCAGCAAGCTGTTTAAAAAACGGTTTGGGATGCCGCCGTCAAAGATCCGTAAATTATTATGATTCATTTAAAAATTTTTTCCAGAAATCTTTCGAGCCTGCGAATTCCAGTTCCTTGCCATTCTGGAATCTTTTACTGATAATGCCATCCTCTCCAAAACTTGGTGTGTATGTCAGATTTTTATATATTCATCGTCATATATGGGGGAATGCATATAATTCCATCTTTTACAATTAAATTTCTTGGATGAATAATATAACTTTCCCCTATGCGCTCCTTGTATTTTTCTCTGAAATTATTTAATGAGGTCGTTTTGTATTGCTTTCCTGACTTCACTTCAATCGGAAACATCTTATATTTTAATCTGCTGTTATTGGAAATGATAAAATCTATTTCCATATCATTTCGATGCTTATTTTCATTATAGTGTGTATAAAAATATAATTTATGTCCATTTGCCACCAGCATCTGAGCTATTGCATTTTCATAAAGCATTCCTTCATTAATCTGTAATTTGCCTGCCAATATCTGTTTATACACTTCATCTTCGAGTAATTCATTCTCATCAAATGCATGGCTTACCAAAAGCCCGGTATCTCCCATATAACACTTTACATAGCTCCTTGTCTCATTTAATGATAAACCCACATTAGGGGCATTACACAAAAAACACTCATTAGATATCATAGAATCCGACAACCAGAAAAATGTTTCTTCATACTGGTCTGCATAACTACCATCTTGTAGCTTTTTGAATACAACTCTTTTTTCATGCTGTGAAAGGAATCCCGGAATCTGGTCAAAGATTGCAAGAACTTTGCTTCTATATCTCATATCTATCTTCATAATATCTTCCCGATACAATTTAAGAATGTCCCTTTTTTCTCTATCCGCTTCTGTAAAATCTTTTTTGCTTTCAATAAATGCTACTACAGGCATAGGCATCCCACCAACAAGCATATACTGATGAAACAAAAGCATTGCCTGATTATGCATACTTCTTTCCAAAGGTTCTCTTTTTTCAAAGCATTTTTTTATATATTCAACCAGCAAATCTTCTTCTAATGCTATTGCAAATTCTTCAAAATCCAATGGATACATATTGATATGTCTTTCTTCTGACGGTATGACGATGTTCTTTACATTTTCTCTGATAGATATCAATGAACCAGTTTCGATATAATCATATCTTCCATCTGCCACTAAATATTTTATCGCTGCTCTTGCCTGTGGAAACATCTGCACCTCATCAAAAATAATAAGAGAGTTTCTCTCTGTCAGTTTTGTTCCAAAATGTGTCTGTAATAACATAAAAAATGTATCCAGATCATTCAGATATTTCTCAAAATACCCCTCAACTTCCTTATCTTTTTTAGCAAAGTCAATCAGAAGAAAACTTTTGTATTCGCTTTTTCCAAATTCTTCGCAGATGGTAGACTTTCCAATACGTCTGGCGCCTTCTATCAGTAAAGCTTTTTTCCCCTGACACTCCTTTTTCCATTCCAGTAGTTTTTTATATATTTTTCTTTTTAATATCATAGCTCCTCCAGATTATGCGCATATATATTCGTTCTATATTTTATGATTATACGCATATTGTAAATTGTTTTTTGATTATACGCAAGTATTATAACCATATTTTTTATGATTATACGCACATTCTATAAAGTCATATGTTCATGCTTTTCCTCATTTCCAATCATAAATCTTACCTAATTATATCGGGAAAAGCATTTTATATTATATACTGTGTTATTAATTTTCTGGAATTTGCGATGATATATTATATAGTACTGATTCTAAACGGATTTTGAATTTATTTGCAGGGAGGCTTTTATATGTCAATGAATATTAACGGTTTAGGTAATACCTATAATAGTATCAATACAAATAGTAAACAGTATAAGGCATTGAAAGAAAAAAGCTGGTTATCTGGAGTAATTGAAAATGAATCCATGATGTCTCCGGAAGAAAAGATGATATATGAAATATTCGGTGGAAGGGATACGATTATTAAAAATCTGATGAAGCAGTTTGATTCGGACGGAGATTTATTAAATTCAAATGGTGTTGCAGGTATGGATGTTACTGGAAAAGGTACATCATGGCAGAAACTTACAAATATATCCGAAGATCATCGTCAAAAAATGTTTGATAATGTGAAGCGGGAATTTATTCAGGAAAAAGGTCTTTCAAATGGTGACACAACAAAGCGTTCCGATATTTTCAAAGATTATCAGTTGAGCGTCAGCAAAGATAAGCGTTTAAGTGGTACATGGACTTTAGAACAATATGAAGGACAGTATAGAGCTGCTATGTATGCGGCAGTAAAATCAGCCAATCCAAATTGGAAGCCCAGACAAGCATTTGATGCAAGCATTCTTGATAATGTCACAAGAGAATCCGTAGAAGCTACACTTGTCCAAAATGGTAACAGACTCGTTCATAATTCTATTGATGTATCGGTATAAAGGAGAGAAATGTATATAGGCGGCAAATTATTAACTAATCTGCCGCCCAACTTTTAGCTTCCTTATTTCTGATATTTACACCATTGATTTCACAGCATTTGCTATTTCTGTACACTATTCTTCATTATTAAAGGTGTCATTTTTTCCATGAGTGCATCCGCGATACCTCTGTTGGCACACCACAGGTGCGAACCCCTTCACCGACGCCGCGCTCGGCGGAATATTGTCAAGTGTGTATGTAAGATTTTATGAAATTGCTTCTATTCTCATCTGAATAAACTAAACTGAAAAATCAAATCTTCCGCCGATTTTATTCTCCTCCGACTTGATGGAATCCCAGTCAACGTTTTTGATCTTATCCAAAAGTTCTTCTTTTGAATTTGCCTGAACCGTAGTTTTTCGTACTTCGATTTGCTTGGATTGTTCCTTTTTCTTTATCTCTTTCTTCTCAGCAGCTTTCTTTTCCTGAATTTTTTCAAGATATTCTTTCTGACTGGCTGATGATTTTTCTAACTCTGCATAGAATGTTGTAGTTCCGTCACTATTAAAAGAGATGCCAAATTTTGTAATTTTTGTATCAGTATCTGCATTGCCGTTAGTCTTACCGAATACTCTTTCAAATCCGAACTGGGCATTGATTTCATCTGACATACGCAAGGCTCCCTCAATGCTATGCATTTTTTCTGCATAATACTTCGAATCTGATTATTTACACCTTCAAATCAACCTTGTTCTTTTTTATAACTTCTTTATGCTTTTTCATCGAGAATACTTCTTTTTCTTCCTTTGTATCCTTTGCTTTTTCCAACTGCTTCTGTAGGATTTCTTCGGCTTTTTCACTCATATTCTGGAGAAAGGATTTTACTTTTGAATCTTTATGTCCTATTGCCCATGAACTAATATTTCCATCTTTATCTATTGCCCATCCCTGTTCAACTCTCCATCCAATATCTGCTTGTTGCTTTGCAAACTGCTCATCTAGTTTTTTCATGTTACCAATTTCTTTTATGTACTCATCTTCTAAGTCTGAATCATTTGCCATTTTTGTTAAAAACTGAGGAGAAATCACTACATTCATGGTAGTTGATTTACCATATTTCATCCCCGGACTATAATTTGCTGATGTAAAACTATAATTGTCATTTTTTAGAAAGATAGGAAAGTTCATCCGCTGCAGTTTTTCGGGTTGTCCCTGTCTTTACATCTTCTGTTTGCTCCACAACCTGCTTTTCTGTGGTTTCCTTAGCATTATTTTTCTGTATATTACCGGTATAAGCATTTGTGTAAATATTAGAGTAATTGTTTACACCTGTAACTGCCATACTAACATCTCCTTTCGTATTACAAAGCTTTCATTACCTTTTATTAGCATAATAATCCCAAATACCATTAAGCATTTTCCGATCACCATCTGATACATTCAGACTTAGCCTTAAATCTTTCCAGTCACCCGAATACTGCTGCGATAATTTCTGGTTATCCGACTGGATGGCGGATAAAAATGCCTGATATGCCGAATTTTGGATACCCCCCTTTTCTTTAGATTTAGCAGTATTCTCCTGGTTCTCACCTATGTTCTGTTCATTTGCTGTCTGTTCACTTCCTTTATGGTAAACTACCGATGGGGTAAAATCCTGTAATTCTGACCAGATTTCTGTTGAAGTTGCCATAAAATTACTGTGATTTTCATATGCCTGATTCAGCATATCCAGTTCTTTTTCTTTGGTTAATTCCTCAATTTTGCCCGATTCTGTCACATAATACTCCGGCTCATAATCTTGTTCCGCATATTTTTCTTCAATGCTGTTTTTCATTTTGTTATATGCTTCTGCCATTCTGTTTACATGATGTTCAAAGGAATCAGTTTTTACACTCTCTGTATCTTCTTTGACAAATATATCCGTCACTTCCTTCTCAAAACGGTTCTGATAATCCATAGAACTGACAGAAGATAAATGTCGAAAGCTCTCCTGCCCTGTTTTGGAAATGGAAAGTGTATCTGTATACTGTGTCATTTTCCTTTCTAAATCTGCCGGAACATTTTGCTTTGTATTTTTCCTGCTGTTATGTTCGATTGCAGAATATGTAATATTTGTATTATTGTAAATCTTCATAGCTGTTTCCTTCCCAGATAAATACCATCAGACTCTAATATCAATCGGCACATACCTTTTAATTGTGTCTGTTTGTACCATTTCTGCTGCCTCTAAACTATCTGTAGCAAGCTGCTCCTGCAAAACCTCGTCTGGAAGTTCTTCCATATTCTCCACAGTTTTTTCCGTCATCTGCTCTGTCATTTCTTCGGTTGTCTCCGAAAGTTCGTCCATGATTTCAGACATCATGCCCTTGTTTTCCTCTGTTCCAAGAGCTTCATCCACCATTTCTTCCTTTCGTTCTTCTTCTGTTTTAGGCTTATTCCTCTCAGCAGCTTCCGCAATCTTTTCGCCATGTTCTTCTGCCTCGTCCATGACATGAAACATCTGTGAATTATTATACTCCTGATTTGCTGCCGCAATTTCATCCTCATAATTATGAAACATTTCCAGCTTTTCAGAGATTTCTTCCAAACTGTCAGCCTTTCGGTTTTTCAAATTTTCTTTTTGTGCTTCAAAAAAAGCCACCTTATTATCCCGTTCCTGCTGTCGCTGCAATTTTTCCTGTGTACTTTTCAACATATTAGAACTATTAAATCTATTTATCAGTAAACCTCCACCGGATAAATTGACTGTAAAACTCATCTGGTTCCTCCTTCCCGACAAATTAATACAAAAGATTTTTCTTCTTGTCATTTAGGCTTAACATACTATACTTCCTTATCTATCTTACTTGACGTTAGAGAGGAATCCTTTTTAGAATATGTACCATTGTTTGTATAAGTCGCACTTGCGCGGTTCGCAGCATTTGATATACCAGTTGCTTTCTGGGCTGTTTTGCCTGCAAAGGAATTGTAACCTGTAAAAACCGTTTTCAATGAACTGATATCTGCTTTCTTCAATTCATCTTCATCCAGCTCCAGCTTGTTACCCTTTCCTATGGTAATACCTATTTTAGAAAGTAAATGACTGGTTTTGTCTGTCATGCCTGTCATCCATGAAGCATTTCTAAGGACATCTTTTGTATTGGATTCTCCTGCCTCCTTAACAACATCATTATAATCATCAATAAAAGATTTCACTTTTTTGGTAATTGCATCCCAGTCATAATCCTCTACCTCTGTTTCTTCCCCGGTCTTTTCATCCTTCTTTTTTATTTTCTTTTTTTCCCAGAGTGACGCATCGTTTAGTGCATCTGCTGATTTTTTCAGGGAATCCGCACTTGTTTTCATCAGTGTAAGCTTCTGTGAAGTATCGCCTTTCCCCGATAATTTTTCTGCATCCTGCTTTGCATAATATGCTTTCATAAGTTTTCCATAGCTTCCGTTTTTAATCGCAGCATAATCAGAAAGCATATTGGTGTTTCCTACGGATGAACTGTCGGAAGTTTCTCCAAATAATGCGGAATAATCTACATTGCTGTTATATTTACTTTTGTAATCACTAAAACTCTTAATCTCTGACATAATACCATTCTCCTTTACCAACTATAAACGAATATCAATCGGTGTATACACTGCCTGCTGTGTTGCATTCTGTGCATTTTCCAGAGTCGGTGTTTCTACTGTCACCTGTGTTTCCCCTTTGATATCCGTATTCTTTACGCTGTCTGTCTCCTCTGCCGCAGCCCCCGCAGATTCCTGTGTTTTCTCGGATTTATCAGTATTGTTCTTTGTTGCAGTGTCTTCTGTATTGCTGTTCTCCGCTTTTGCAGCTTCTTCTACTGATTTATTTGCATCTGCAAGTGTAGACATCTGTGCTGCTGTCGCAGACTGTGCCTTTGCCTGCAGCTCTGCCAGTTCTTCTTCCTTCTTCTCAGTATTTCCTTTTCCGGCATCCTGTTTGATTTCAGATTCAAGCACACTGGCACGTCCCTGTATCTGTGTTGCCATACTTCCCTGCACCTTTGCCTGTTTCATGGAAGAATCTGCGGAGATCATCGCCTGCATACTTGCCTGTGACAATCCGGTGTCTTTCTTTTTAGAAGTGTTACTTGTTCCAGCCACCATATCATCCATAGATGACGAATTTTTACTCTGCTGTTCCTTTCTCTGCTCGATCTGGTGCTGTCTTAACTGCTGATTGAGATTGTTAATCTCCTGCTGTATCTCCTGACGCTTTTTCATCTTATCCTCTAATGACATTTCTTCATTCGATGATAAATCCTGTAGCTTCTGCTGTGCATTTGCAATCTGATTCTGAATATTTTTACTTACAGAATCATTCCCCTGTGTCATTCCCATTGTTCCTGTCTGCGTATTTGTCCCACTAAATCCATTGATTCTCATTTTAATCCTCCTTGTTTTGCGAAGCAAAATCCGAGTCCCATGGCGAGGAGAGGATTTAGCCTCCTTGTTTTGCGAAGCAAAATCCGAACCCCATGGCGAGGAGAGGATTTGGCCTCCTTGAGCTTAAATTCTGAAATCCGTTTCCTAAAAAATCTGTACAACATGATTTCTCTTTACTGATTCTTTCGGCATATCTTTCTTTACAATAAACAGCGATGTTGTGAACCGCCCTTTTTTTGTTGTGAAGCAAATAAAAAACACCTCGAAGGTGCTTTTTGTCCTTATTCTACCTGTAACATAATACTTAGAACCACTTCCTGATTCTCCTGCTCTAAAGATATATCTCCCATATACATCCTTGCAACCCTCCGGATATTATGCAGTCCAATTCCATGCTCCTTCCCGGATTTCGTTGTTTCCGGCAGATCACTGTCCTTATAATTTAACTCTCCCTCATATCTGTTCTTTATGGTTATCATAAAAATACTGTTTTTCCGAAAAGAAGAGATACTGATATAAGGATTTTCTCCACTTACATTTTCCATGCAATTATCCAGTGCATTGTTTAAGATCACGCTTAAATCAAATGCATTTAATTTCGTATCCCCCGGATAATGAAAATCTGATATAAAACGAATCTGCTTTTCCTTTGCTTCTCTTAACTTTTCCATCAGAATCACATCAATGACAGGACTCCCCGTTTTTATCTCAGGAGATATTTCATTCCACTCCTTTTTCAAATGCTCCATATATTCTGCTGCATCATCCATATGATTCTCTGCCACAAGATGTTCCAGCATCTGTATATGATTCCCCATGTCATGACGCAGGCTGCGGATATCCTGATACAGCTTTTCCACTTCCCCGATATGCTTTTTCATATTACTGACCTGATTTAATACCAGCTCCTGACCTGTCTGTTCTTCCTGTGCCACCTTCCAGTTTTGAAACATCGTAGTCATAACAAGAATTGCTATGATAGAGATAAAATAATGCACAAAGCTTAAAGCTCCATAAAATCCATAGGTATCTGTCAGGCTCTTTCCTGTATCTTTTTCATAAATATTCAGATAATATTGCAGAATGCCATATCCTGTAACTCCCACAAGAGAAGGTATGATGAGCATTACCAGCTCTTTAACGTTCATTTCATCATTTTTGTATACATATGCTTTATTGATCAGACCGATTGCAACTGCAAGGAAAACGATACAAAGCACAATATCCAGAATTCTCGTTCCAGCATAAAGTCCATATTGCAGCCATTGTCTTCCTGCAATCGTATTCCCAAAAACCAGAGCTTTTGTGATAAAATCATCCAGTCTGTCTGCCATTGCAACCGCAAGCCAACGGATAGAAAAAAATGTCACTGCAAGAAATATTTTCTGATAGATGTTTCTTCTGTCCTGTATATACATCACAAGAAATGCAGCCACAACCCCCAGCATATATGCAGAAAAATTGCCAATCTGCTGCGGTATCAGATACAGCACAGACATAATTCCAATATAAACAATACTGACCAGAGCAGCTTCCCTTTTCTTTTTCATATATGGATATACAAAAACACCAAAACAGATTCCTGTAATAATCAAAATTGCAATAACAGAAAACTTCGATGTGATCATCCAACATCTTTCCACTAAACTCATCTGACTTCATTTCCTTTCCTCTGGTTATACTTCAGATACCTCCTCACAAACTCCGGATAATTCTTTTTTGCAATCAATGCAGTTCCATTTTTCATAGTTACACAAGTTGCATCATATTTTTCTACATATTTAAAATGCACAAGATAGGCTCTGTGTGTTCGGAAAAAATCTGTTCCTGCCATATCACTTAATTCCTGTAATTTACCATAGTATTCAATATCCGTACTTCGTGTATGGATAATAACTTTCCGGTTATACACCTCGGCATACACAATATCACGCAGAAAAATCTTTATATGACTTCCGGCGGTCTGTACCATAATATACTTTTCGTCTTTTTCAAGTCTGGAACTCCTTTTTATGTTATGGACTGCCTTTGTCACAACCTCTTTCAATTTCTCATCGGAAAATGGCTTAACCAGATAATGAAATGCTCCGACATCAAATGCCTGAAAAACATACTCCTCTGCTGCTGTCACAAAAATGAGTATCATATTCTCATTGTCCTGACGAAGCATCTTTGCCGTTTCCATCCCATCCATTCCCGGCATCTGAATATCCAGAAAAAGAATATCCGGCTTACTGCCACTTGCGATCAGTTCATCACCCGATAAATATTTATCTATAACCGCATCCGGCAATAACTTTTTTATCTTTTCTTCCAGTATCTGAACCATAGATACTTCATCATCACAGATAGCTATTTGCATTTTGCCACTTCCTTTTTGTCTGATAAATATATTTATTATATCGGACGAACAGATTATATCTGCCACAGTTGTTGTGAAATGACCTTTTTTTGTTGTGAAAAGAGCAGTAAACCATTATTGGTTCACTGCCCTGTCTTTTAGTCATGTCTGCACTATTAAAGAAATGAAATAAACTCCTTCATTGGTATACGCTGGGATTCGTGTCTATTTGCATCTGCTTTATCTTTTAACTTATCGGAATACTACTTTTATCTAGAGTAGTAGTAATTTATGAACTCAATGCCGCTACCAGCGATGAATATCTTTCCGTTTTTTATCTACTATTTACTAAAACGCAATCAACAATCTAAATCTGCAAATCAATAGTATTTCCTTCATTATTGTTCTTTTCCTTTGATTCCTCTGCGGATATATCTGCCTTTATTTTGCTATAAGAAACATTTCCTTTCGCTTTTTCGCCATACTCTTCCTTCAAACGGGCTAACTCATCATTATAAATTGATGTAAACACTCTTGCTCTTGCAAATTCTTCATCTGTACTTATAGCTTTCCAGTTTCTTGACTCTGGATTATAAGAAAGCGTTTTATTACCTTTTGAATCCCAAAACATACATGCAGCATTCATTTTGCCACCAGTTTTTTTCATGCTTGATTCATATATAGCCTTTCTATCAGGAGATACTGTTTCTCCATGCTGCATACACAATTTTCGGTAAGCATCATCATCCCTTTTTCCAGTAACAAATTCTTTTCTTGCAAGTTCTTTTATTGCTTCGTCAAATTCTTCTTCTGACATCGCAGGTTTATCTCGTTTTGTCATGATAGTATCCCAGTTCGGTTTTGTAAAGTTAATATCCACAGGCTTAAATCTTAATGAAAAATTGCCATAATCACATTGTGCTAACGGATCATTTGAACTTGCTTTTTTCCCGAACATCTGCTGAACCATTTGAGCATATTGCGAATAATTATCTCTTGTTATCTGCATAATATTATTCCTCCATATTGGCATATATTTCATCTGTTCCAAATTCACTAAATTGAAAAATCAAACCTTCCGCCGATTTTATTCTCCTCCGGTTTAATGGAATCCCAGTCAATGTTTTTGATCTTATCCAAAAGTTCTTCTTTTGAATTTGCCTGAACTGTAGTTTTTCGTACTTCGATTTGCTTGGACTGTTCCTTTTTCTTTGCCTCTTTTTCTCCTCAGCTTTCTTTTCCTGAATCTTTTCAAGATATTCTTTCTGACTGGCTGATGATTTTTCCAATTGTGCAAAGAAGGTTGTAGTTCCGTCACTATTAAAAGAGATGCCAAATTTTGTTATTTTTGTATCAGCATCTACACCACCGTTAGTCTTACCAAATGCTCTTTCAAAGCCGAACTGGGCATTGATTTCATCTGACATACGCAAAGCTCCCTCAATGCTATGCATTTTTTCTGCATAATATTTCGGATCAGACGCCATCTTCTCCATTTCTTCCTTTGAGAAAATAACCGTATACTCCTTATCACTTTGGGCTAAAATATCTTTGGCATTATCACCATTTTCAAAATCGGCAACCATAAAATCCATGTCGTTTCTTGATCCACGCAAATTCTCCAGCATTTTTTGTGCCGCTTTACTGAGATTTTTTTCAGCGATGCTTTCAGTCGTATTTTTCTTTAATTTCGTATTTTCTGTTGTTTGTGCTGTTTCTTTTTCTTATTTGCTGTACCAGTCTTGTAGTTGTTCTGGTAACTTGCATAAGCAGCCGTGGTTGTGCTTACATTCATTGACATATCCGTTGTCCTCCTTGTACATATCACATCGTAAATCCGTTTACCTGTTCTTTTCTATATATCGGCATAATTGTTTCGATTATGAATCTTATCATAAAGTTCTGGACTTCACGTGAAAAATCAAAAGTGCCACCTGGCACTGCTCCTATGCTCATTTTTTCCTTGCGCACAATATTTATTTTATGCTCTGGCTTCAAAAGATGGTCTATCCTGATCCAAATAATCCGGCATCTCTCTCAATTCTGAACTTCCATTCTCTTTTACGAAATTATATTCGCTCCAATAAATAGAATAAAATTCATCTTTTTTTGCAAGTTCCGCTGGTGTCATCTCATAGCCCCAGCCATTTCCAAGATTAGATAATACCGTTACTCCCTGATACTGAATTTCAGCACCATAACCACCAGTAGTTAGAATTGGACAATTCAATGTTCCTCCTCCCGCCAGTGCAAACTTCTTTTCAGCAAAATTACTGCTTTTTCCTTCTGCCTTCTCCAAAAAATCCAATAATGATAATTCTCCACATCCTTTGCATTTCGAATTGCCAGTTTGTTTTTTTATAGTATTTTTAGCCTGTTCATATAATTGTTTTCTATCAGGTGCAACATCTGATAGATATTCTGCCCGTAAACCAAGAACCTGTCTGGAAATATATTCGTACTCTGTCTTATTTGCTGTCGTAGCTGCTCGTCGTGCCAGTTCTTTAATTTCACTAACAAATTCCGCATGCGTTTTTGAACTTTTCCCTTTTGTTGGAATATAAGACCAATTCGGTTCTCCGTTACTGCATGAGGAAATTAATTGCTCTTTTCCAACAGTTCCTATACCTGACAATGATATACCCATTAACTCAACTCCTTATGTGACACTTCATAATCACCAAATATGTCATTAATTCTTGTTTCATATGCATACCACCGTGTAAATACAGACATATTCCCCAGGAAATTTTTAACTTTAGAGGTATCTTCTGACTTCGGATAATAATCTTCCATCAAATCCCAGACATTACAAATTTCCCCTTCCGATCCGGTGCGTAACGTCTGAAATGGAACCTTTAAATCGTAATTATTCTCTCCGATTGTTATTTTCAGATTTCCATTAAATTTATTGTCCTCTGTAAAAGATGTTACCTGTTCCTTGAAAAACATCTTAAAATTCTCAGGCGGTATCGCTGATTCCTTTGCCAGACTGCTCCTGCCAGCCTGATTTCTAAACTCAAAATTCCATGTGCTGTTAAAATCAAAACCACCATCTAATGTAAGACTGGAATTTGCTTCGATTTTATCACAGTCAATCTCATCCAAATCCCATTTTTCGATCATTTGCTTGACAGATTCCCTCAATGCCGCATTGGTTTCATTGCATTGATAGTAATAATCTGAATTATAATAAGTCCAGTCACTGTGACTATCAGAATAGTATTTCTCATTCAATGCTTTTCCTTCCTGATAGTTTGCCTGACTTGCTGCCCTTGCATTTTCTTTTGCAAATACCTCATACATCTCACTTACGATTTGCGTATTATCTGCTTCATTGGTTCCGGATGTCTGATGCTGACTTGTCCGATAGGTACGCATGGAAGTACAACATTCCTCAAAATAGGAATTAAGTTCACCCCTGCTCACCTTTCCGGCATAAAAATTGGTCATATGACTGGATATATCTTTCTGCATATCATAGCCAAAAGAATCTCCGAAGTTACTCTTGGGCATCCCTGTCACTACATTAAATTTTTGATAACAGTCACATACATATACCAGTGGTTCTGCCATATATGGATTTATATTTTCATTTTCCTGAACCGCACATTCCGTACTAAATTGAGGGATATTATTCTGCTTACGTTTATTATCATACGGCACGCCATTCACAGAATAATTAGCATTAATCTGCATAGTGCAAGTCCTCCTTATTAATCACGTGACACTTTATAATTAACATAATCACCGTCACTTTCATAATGACTCATTAGATTTTTTGTTTCCTGAACATTGCCATACATTGCTCATTCCCATATAAGACACATTATTAAATCACACATTTTACGCTTTCATATCGAAGTTGCCTTGTGATATTATGTCTTCGTTTATACTGCCAGCCTTTTCTTCACTATTTAATGCTTTTCTCGCCTCACTAAATGCCTCATAATATGTCATTTTTAATGCTGAATGAACCTGTGACTCTGCTTTTGTTTCTTTTTTCTGCCAGCCTACTCCCCCTGTATAGGTCAAAACTTCTTCGCCATCTTCATTGTATACATGAATTGCCGAGCCTGTCCCTGTTCCCTGATATTTTGCCTCATAAGGTATTCCAAACAACATACAGAGCCATTTTTTGTCTGCTTCCTCAACTTCTTTCATTGCTGACATATTACCTGAATTCATTGATTGACTAAACTTTCCAATTAAAGCAGCTCTATTCGGGGCTACTTTGCTTACTTCCGTCTTTCTCAAATTCATAAATGCATTTCCCATATATACATTGTCCTGTGCATCTTTTTTTGCCAGATCAACAATCTTCTCTTTTAAAGAATCCGTTAATTTCCATTTGTTTTTTTCAGAAGATTTAGAAACATTTTTATTCGATGTGTTCCACACTTTTGCTGTGCTATAATTATTTGATATTTCCATTTAATTGAATCACCTCTCTGTTCTGTCATTTATGTAATCATACAATTCCTTATATGACAGATAACCTGATAAGTTGTTCGAATCATATTGTAACTGCATAAATTCTTTAATCATGCTCATATAGTCTTTCTTTTCATTTATGCTGTCAGAATCATAAGTGATGTTGCCATTCACACCACCAGCCGCATTCATGAAATCTCCAAAAGCATTTTTCGTAAAGCCTTCTACATCACTATATGTTGTATATGCAAGCATTTCCAAATAACTTGCATTTCTTGGATTAACACCATTTATCTGTACATTTGTATCTGTGTAATTTCCTTCTTTGTCCCAATATCTTACCCTGTATTCCGGGTTCGCCGAATCATATGTATCTGATTTATATACAGATGCACTACTGCCATCCGGAAATCCTATTGCTGTTAATGCATTTCCACTATCTCCCGTTCCCGACATATGTAATGTAATATTAGAAGATGTACTACTTACATTTGATAACAAACCAGAATTCATACCGTTTGCTTTCGCAGTGTTTCTTTTTGTTCCTGTATAATAATTTGAATAATTATAACCGTTAATTCCTGCTATACTCATTTTCGTTTCCTCCAATTATTTTCATTCCTCTGTCATTCGGAATCTATTCACTCTCCATAGCATAATAATCCCAAATACCATTAAGCATTTTCCGATCACCATCTGATACATTCAGATTTAGCCTTAAATCTTTCCAATCACCCGAATACTGCTGCGATAATTTCTGGTTATCCGACTGGATGGCAGATAAAAATGCCTGATATGCCGAATTTTGGATAACCCCCTTTTCTTTAGATCTTGCAGTATTCTCCTGGTTCTCACCTATGTTCTGTTCATTTGCTGTCTGTTCACTTCCTTTATGGTAAACTACCGATGGGGTAAAATCCTGTAATTCTGACCAGATTTCTGTTGAAGTTGCCATAAAATTACTGTGATTTTCATATGCCTGATTCAGCATATCCAGTTCTTTTTCTTTGGTTAATTCCTCAATTTTGCCCGATTCCGTCACATAATACTCTTGCTCATAATCTTGTGCCGCATATTTTTCTTCAATGCTGTTTTTCATTTTGTTATATGCTTTTGCCATTCTGTTTACATGATGTTCAAAAGTATCTGACTTCACCCCCTGTGTCGTATCTTCCTTTGCAAATACCTCTGTTACTTCATTTTCAAACCGATTGACATAATCCATAAAACTAACTGATGATAAATGCTTAAAGATTTCCTGCCCTGTCTTTGAAATAGAAAGTGTATCTGTGTACTGTGTCATTTTCTTTTCTAAATCTGCCGGAATATTTTGCTTTGTATTTTTTCTGCTGTTTTGTTCGATTGCAGAATATGTAATATTCATATTATTATAAATCTTCATAACTGGTCTCCCCTAAAAGCCTTACCTGTACTCATATATTCACTTGTTTTCGCATTAATCTGTGTCCCTGCATTATCAATTATTTTTTGATTTGTTTTTTGGGCTGAAGCTATATAGGATTTCAAATCAATACTTTTGTCAACATTTGTATTATGTGTTCTTCCTTTCGTATTTTTTACAAGCTTTTCCTTTCCTGATGCGCTTATCGTTAAAGTATCTCTTGTACCGCTGCAACCTGCATCTTGACTTCTTGTAGTTTTTCGTTGTTGCCCATACAGCGTATTAATGAATGACTGATTGGTATAAATTCGACTGTTAAAAAAAATATTCATAATATCACCAATATCCTTAATATAACTTATATCATGTTCCATTCTTTTATAGTTTTATCGGCACTATTCTTCTCATATTTTATACGCTCTGCACCAACTACGATTTTTTTGCACCAACTACGATTTGAGCACAAAAAAGGACGAAACCGCCCTTTTCATGAATTCAGAAACAAATCTGCTACAAATCTGTTTCCATCCTGTTTTAATTGTAAATCCCCATCATACTTATCTATGCTCTGTTTCACATTTAAGAGTCCTATCCCTCTGCCTTTTCCCTTATCTGATACCGGCATACGTTTTTTCCATTTTACCTTTCCACAACTGTTTTCTATATGAACTACCGTCATCTTATGATAGGCACTGATTTTAATAAAAATGTATTTGTCTCCGTCAGCATTTGCGGCAGCTTCAATCGCATTGTCCAGCAGATTCCCGAAAATAGTTGTTATGTCTATCGGCTCTATGTAAGATAATTCTACATTGTCTATCTTAATGTCCGAATGTATCCCTTTCTCCTGCATGACAGCATTTTTATCTGTCAGCAGAATGTTCAGTATCGGATTCTCTGTGTAAGATATAGGAATCAGTGGTGCCAGTGTACTTCTGATTGCCTCTGCATATTCGCCAGCCGTATGCTCCCTCTCTGTTCCATACAAATTCTCGATAGCCCTGATATGCTTATCCACATCATGTAATATCCGTACTGTCTGACTATATTTTTCATTCTGTGCAAGATAATACTCATACTGCATTTTTGCCTGTTGCTCCAATGCCTTTACGCGGTTTTCATAGTATCTCTTTTCGTCTGCCATTTTGACATAATACAAAAGATACAGGTCAGCCAAAACGATGCAACCCATATTTACCGCTGACAGATAGCTTTTCTGTCCATCCCTGAAATTCTGCACAATCACAAGCATATTGACCAGACTGTAAAAAAGCAGGATTCCATATATGATATATTGTTCTCTGGAACAGGCTACCTCTGTCCTTTTTATCAATCTGTTTATCAAAACATAGTATAGGAAAATCAGCACTATCTTTGAAAATGTCACTTCCAGACAATATTGCATGACCACATCAATATTTGATATTCCACAAATCTGCAAAAAACAGTGTAACAGAAGCACTCCCAGCGTTTCACATACAGACATACATAAAACCAGTACTTCACACTCAGTGATTCTACGGATTGGTCTGTCTGCATCTTCGTAATACAGAAAATATACCGTTACACCAACTCCAACAAACCATATCAGCAGATTCAATATTGCAAAGTTCAGCATATTTATGCCAAATGCAGTGATTCCCATCGCTATCTCTGCTGCTATGTACAAAGTTTTATTGCTGTAACTTTTCTTATATCTTTCATTCATAAATTGAAAAAGAATTGTACAGATAATAAAACAGGAAAGTCCATTACATATCGCAAGTAAAATCTTATCCATCTTCTATTCTCTCCTCTGGGTTTTCTGCAAAAATTTATTCATTTCTTCCCGGAAATCAGAGTTTCTTTTTTGTGCAAGGGACAGTTCTTTCCCATTGTCCAGATAAATATGAAATCCCTGTATCTTCTCAATATGTCTCAGATTTACAAGACAGCCTCTGTGATTTACCGCAAAATCATATGGTTGTAATTCTTCCACAAGGTTTTCAAATGTACATTCACATTCATATCTGCAATCTTCCAGAATAATTGCTGCTTTTCTGGATCTTTTTATGTACTCAAAATATAATATCTCGTTTAATTTCAAACGCACACAACCTGCTTTTGTTCCTGATTCATCTAGTATTTCAAATTCCTTTTCTATTTCCGGACATTTCTCCTGCCCCAGAATTTCCATAATCTGCGTTTTCATTTCTTCTTCATTGATCGGTTTACACAAAAAAGAAAACGCATGTACCTTATTAATCGCCTGTGCCATGTATTCTTCATAACTGGTAATGTATATAATTTTTATATCATGATTTTTTTCTTTCAGCTTTCTTCCGAGCGTAATTCCGCCCAGTTCTTCCATGGAAATATCCAGTATTCCGATATCAATCTTGTCATTATTGTTCAGCAGCTCATTCGCCGATAGAAATGACCGAATCTGATATTGAACCTGATATTCTGAAAGAATTTTATCCAGCATCAGCGCCGCTTTGTCAAGATCTTCCTTATCATCATCGCATATTGCTACTTCTAACAATCCATTCTCCTCCCTGTAATAACTTTTATTTTTCTATTATACCATATCGGCACTTTTTATAATTGCCGATATGGTATGGTCATCAAAATTATTTTTACCTTCCCTCTCTGCCTCGTTTCCTTGTACCCTGTCTGCCATATGCCTTCGTTCCATGGTATTTCTTTCTGGCTTCCAGTTTCTCTAAGAATTCATCATATACACTCATCTTATAACGGATACTCTTCATCTTAGCCGCACCATATCTCATCCTGTTCTTATATGCTTCAAACTCCTGTGACGTGTCCTCTGTTGGCGGCGGAAGCTGTCTGACACGCTCATGCATTGACATCTTCGTATAATCTGGTGGTATCTCCTGCTCTTCTTTATGGGAAGTCGGTTCTGTCTGTTCTTCTGATGCTATTCCCTGCCACTCCCGATTAAATTCATCAAACGCAGCACCATAGAACACTTTCTCCTCGTCATCACGAATGTTCTCTTTCTCACAGAACCGGTCAAAGCCCTCATATACACTGATATCCCCTTCTGTCTTTTCATATTCCTTTTGAACACTCCCTGCTGTATCTATACCGACACTTTCCTTAACATCAGATATATCCCATTCCGCATAATCATCATATCTTCCAGATTCCTGTTCAATATCAGCCTTTATGCGTTCATACTCCAGTCTGCTCTTTTCCTTCTTTTTCAGATATTCTATGCAATAGTTGTCTTCTGATTGGAGACTCTAGAAAAAGTGACATGATTACTGCAGAGATCGTCATGCAGGCAATCAATAATAATGAGATTTAGCAGTAAAAGCAGGGCAGCCTGCTTTTATTGTATTTTCCCTGATCTCTTAATCTGCATCATTTTTTATGTCGATCAGATAACTTGCAGATGTTGGTGCAGACAATCTGCGGATGCATAACAAATAAGATCTAAATCAGGTGCATCTAATTTGACGGACAACATTATATTCTCTGATCTTCTCTGTCATAATAAAATCCTCTCTTTCTTAAATTGCATACTTTTCTTTTACCTCTTCTGCTGTTGGGAAAATTCCGGTATCAACATATACTTTGTTTTCCCCGGCAACTACCTCTGCGATATGCGTATCATTATCTGCCATAAGCAGTTTTTCCGCTTTTGCACTCGCATTCTCCAAAGCTTCTTTTATCTCAGCCTCCTGCACCTTTGCACGGATTGCTTTTGTTTTTGGCATGAACTTTGCCCTGCGCCGCCTCTGATACATGGCATTGCGCTCACGAAGTCTTTGTTTTTCCTTTATTTCAGCCAGTTCTTCTTCCGTCAGTTCCTGTGCCGGAAGTTCCACTTTACCGATGAAGTTAAGGTAAATCTCTATCTCCATCACACGCTCGCCATCAATCTTTTCCGCTTTGTGGACAAGTATCTTATCCACAAATTCATTGATGATGACAGGTGTTAATTCCGTGATATCCGTGTATTTATGGACTAATGCCAGAAATTCCTCCGTCCGGTCTGTATCCTCGTCATACTGCGTAAGCTGCTCCCTGCATGCCTTAATGGACTGTTCCAGTTCTGCCTGTTCTTTTTCATACCCTGCCGATAGCATTTCATATCTTTTGTCAGGCAGTCTGCCAAGGGCATTGTCCTCATACACTTTTTTAAGAAGGATATCAAGCTCTGCATACCGCTTCTCCTGATGCTTTAACGCAGCCTTCAGCTTCTTCGCCTCACTCTGTTCCCGGATTTCTAATGCACTGCGGATGCTTTCGACAAATGCTCTCTCATCCATCCTTACACTTTTACACGCATACTGAATGGTTTCAAGCACAAACTGGTCAATCACCTTTGCCTGTATATTGTGCGAACAGCAGACCTTTCCTGACTGGTCATGGCTGTTATTATAATTGCCGCAGTTATAACAGGCTGGAGTTGTTCTGACACTGCCATCCGGCAGTCCTCTCCATTTTCTTCCGGCACGCTTTCCCTCATTACGATAATGCATCTTTCCACCGCAGTCCGCACAGAAAATCTTACCCACAAACGGATTTGACTCGCCCTCTGTGTTTATCCTGCGTTTGGTCTTTCTAAGCTCCTGCACCATATACCATGTTTTTCTGTCAATGATCGCCTCATGGGTATCCGTAAAGACCACTATCTCGTCACTATCATTTTTTACAGCAGTCTTATCCTTATAGGAAAGCTTCTTTGTACGGAAATTCACTGTATCTCCCATATATTCCGGTTTTTCAAGCATTCTTACGACACTTACTCCTGCCCATTCATATGGCTTTGACATATCACACCGGTTCTTATCTTCCGGATCTTTGATATATCCGTATGGCGGATTGTTGGTAATTGGTTTCCCGTCCCTGCCCTTTGCCTGCAATACCGCCTTTATCTTGCGGCTGCAGTCACGCAGATACCATTCATTCATGATATTTAAAAAAGGGGCGAATTCGCTGCTGGTGTTAATATCACTGTCAACACCATTAGAGATAGCAACGAAATGGACACCTTTTTCCCGAAAGAATACCTCCGTGTAAAATCCTACCTGTAGGTAATCCCTCCCGACTCGGCTCATATCCTTTACAATGACTGTGCCAATGCTTCCGTCTTCAATCTGTCGGAGCATTTCCTTCCATCCCAGTCTGTCAAAATTTCCACCGGAATATCCGTCATCTGTAAAATGCACCAAATCGGTATATCCATTACTCTTTGCATAGTCCTCCAGCATTTTCTTCTGGTTCACTATACTGTTGCTGTCTCCCGCAAGCTCATCGTCCCTTGAGAGTCGCTCATAAAGAGCAGTTATTCTGTTTTTCGATTTGTCAGTTGTCTGTCTGGTTCTGTTCATGCCGAACTCCCTTCCGGCAACTGACTTATTTGTGGTAGCTCTATCTTATCATAATCCGCTTTCTCTGTCAGCACCTCTCTTGAAATAATGTGGGAAATCTTGCCCGAAAAGGTATCTGTACTGTTTTTACTCGTTAATACCCTGATTTTGTAAACTGTCCCACCAATCCTGCGATAAAAAAATCCAGCTTCACATGAGCCGGACTTTCTATCGCCATTATTTAGTTTTTCTGCCTCCATAATCAATCCTTGCCTTTCTCTCTGATAAAAATTATAATTGTTTCATGCTTCCGCTTCGTGTAACCGAAGCTTTTGTTTATCCATACTTCATATCCTTTTTGCTCCTTTCTGTAATTGCTTTAGTGATAAAAAGAATTACTCTCTTCACTAATAGGAGAAATACGGCTACAAAATCGGAAGTGTTTTGAAATTATTTTTGAAAAAATTTTTAAGGACTGATTAAATTGCCAAAATATGAGGAACTAAAAGCTTTCCGCAAACAAAACTTAATACCGGAATACAACGATTCTTCCAGTGAGAAAACTATGCTGCACAGGGAAGCCCGTGCATTGGCAATCAGCCGTCTTGAAGAAACTGCACGAACCGAGGAAGAATTTGCAAATGTTATATCGTGGTGGGATAAACTTGATGACAACAGGGAACGCAGAGAGCGCTACCATGAAATCGGACGCTCTGAAGTACCGCTTGAATGGCACGCCTCTGATTATATCCTGCCCGGTAATGCCAACTATGATATGGTGCTGTGGCAACAGATACTTGCCGGCGATTTTATTGATTATATCTTTGATGAGCCGGATTACATCCATGAGCTTGTACGCAGTCAGGATTTATGCCTGATATTAAAGAATATGAAGGAACACCAGAAACAGCTTTTGTACTATGTGATTGTCCGGTCATACTCCACTCTCCAATACGCTGAGCTGAATGGAAAGACTGACCGCAATGTGCATGGTGTAAGGGAAACTGCCATAAAGCAGATAATAAAGAAATATAAGACTGCTATTGAAACAAGGCTGCTTCATCTGCCTTGGACACTTACATTGGACGAAAAATATTTTCTTGAAAATGGGGCAAGAACTAAAGACGAAAAGAATTCTGAAAAACAGTGACTATGCTGCCTGAAATATATAACAGGGTAATATGATACTTTTAATGTTTTGTCAAAAAAAAATTGCGTTGAAATTTCAGAATGATAACCCTTGACCTATAATGTGTAATCGAATAGAATTGTTAATAGATTACAGTTTCTTTATATAGAAGTTATACGAATTGAATTTCAGACGATTGCTCTGATTCCAGTTAAATCAGATTGGAGTCTTTTCATGAAAAATCTATTTGAACATACCAGTTCCCCATGGATACGGTACAGTAGTTATGAATACAGCACTGCCGAAGATGGAACATTGTATATTGTAGTATCTGCGGATGCCAAACCAGAAATGTATAATCCTATGAAAGATGCAGAATCACTTGTACTGGATGCTGTCAACATCGGTTTGTAGGTCATGCATAAAGCGCCTGAAGATGAACTGAAAAGTATGGTACTTCGTTTCATCAATTCCTACGGATTTTTAGGCTTTATGACTGCACTTCCGACAACTGCGGAATTTATCACCTATGAATCTGTATATCTTCCGAAAAACCACTTTATTAAAGAAGAATCTCTATCAACAGAAAGTTATCTCGATTACTTTTATCCGTTTGATAAGATGGATTTTCATAAAAAAGGGATAGAATCCAGTTGGTCAGTATCTGACAGGAATGGCATTGCAATCGCACTTGCAACGGGAAAGAATCCACAGGCTGTTACGATGAGTTTTCAGAAGGAATATGCAGAACGCTATGACTGGCTGGTGAAAGAATTTTCCGACTGGGCATTTACCTTTACCACAAGTTTCTTATATTATATGGACTACGACAGTCTTGATGAACAGACAAAAAACCTGTATCGTCAGGGTATGTCTGCATTTGGCGGAATATCCCCGACTTACCATATCTCATTAGTGGAAAATGCCCCGGTTATCGTATGGAACTTCCATTCCCTGCTCGTCATGATCCAGATGTGCTTTTCTTTTATGCTTACGGATTCTGACTGCGATATGGAGCTGTGTAAGCACTGTGGCAGGGCATTTATCGCAAGCCGTAAGGGAAATGAGTTCTGCTCTCCGAAATGCAAGAATCAGTATAATGTCTATAAGACAAGGGTTAAGAAAAAAGAAGAATAGCTCCAATATACAAAACAAAGACGGCAAATCATCAACAACTTGTTGACGATTTGCCGTCTCTTATTTTTGCTAATGATAGTTACGCCATTGCAGACTCTCTCTTCTTAATAATCGCCTCAACTTCATCAACACCTGTTTCAGCTACATCTGCGATCTGATCCAATGTATAACCCTTTTTATACATATTCAGAATAAACTTTTCGCTTGTTTTTTCAGTAGCTTTTTCAGTAGCTCTTTCTTCAATTCCTGTACTCAGATTACACATAATTCTCACATCCTCTCTGAATTCTTGACTGATTGGAATATTATATTCATGTTCTATAATATCCAATTTTTCCTGTTCTTTCAATTCACTTGAAAGTAATGCTCCAATCAACCGGTGCATTTCATATTTTTCATCATGTTCCGGAATCTCATTTGTGATTCCTATTAACACAATGTTTAACAGATCGAGATTACCTTTCCAGTTACATGGTTTTAACATCTCATCTTTTGTCAAATGGATGTGGCTTAAGCTGTTATCATCCATGTTCATACATATCCATATGCTGAATACCTGCTTAATGTCGTCGTAGTTAGTATTTACAAAATCTCTTTCCTTTTGTGACGAAATCAGAATACCTCTGTCGCATTCTGCCATATTTGCCAATCTGATAATTGCTTCCATCTTCCAATTCCAAATCTGGAATCAATACATCGCCTTCCCAATGATATGTTAACTCCATACGCTGCTCCTTCCTTTGTGCTAAATGTTTACAGTTTCAATTAAAAGAGTATCACCTTCTTAATACAACATCTGCAATCTATCATTCACCACAAATGAGCCAGCCGCCTATGTTGTGTTATATCCGCGAACAATGAGCCAAGCTGACACGCTGGCGTGTCAATTTGGCGAATGTCGCGAGAGTCAAATGCTTGCATTTGACTAGCAGATGGAGGTTTCCGCTAAACAACACTGTTTTGGGAAATCTGACATCTACACTTCACAACATATCACTTCATTTCCGTAAGCCTGTGCCGTATCGATATGACGGTATCAAGGCTGACTGCCGCTTTCACTGCCTCTGCTGCCGCATTGTCTTCAATAAACCATGTTCCAAGTCCAAGCTGTGGAATCTTTACACCATTATTTAATGTTATCATTTTATCTGTCATCATGAATGATACCTCCTTTTTCCGAAGAGCATATTCCATGAAGTGAACTTCAAGTCAAGTATTTTCTTTCAATTTTTTCACTTTTTATTTTTCAGATACTTTTTTGTCTGCAGCCTTGCATACATACATATTCCGATCTGCCGCCGCGATCACATTTTTTAACTTTTCATGTTCGCCAATCGAATAACCGACTGCTGCGGTGATCGGTATTTCACAGTCCACCTGCACGGCTGCAAGTGTCTGTTTCCAGATTTTTATCATCTTTTCTGCCGTTTCACCGGTTCCTCCGGGAATAAGTGCAAGCATTTCATCACCACCGTACCGGAATGCCATACCGGTGTCACCTAAAGCAATCCGTATTGACTGCGCTGTTTTTACGATCATCTGGTCGCCTGCAAAATGCCCATAAGTATCGTTCACATGCTTTAAGCGGTTAATGTCCCAGTAAATAACAGCGATCTGCTGGTAATCATACGTCCTTTTCTCAATGATCGAAAGAAGTTTATTTTTATTATAGAGTCCGGTCATCTCATCCGTTGCAGCCTTCTGCTCCATCTTCATTGCACTTTTCAATGATTTCCGTATCACCTTGTTTACAATGTTCGATACAAACACAAATGAAATCGCCATGAGACAACGCGGCAGTACATAATATAACGCAATCGTCATACCCGGATCATCGTTAACCTGATTCAATAGAAAAATACCGTTTTGTGAAGAATTATCTAAAGAGCTCGTGGTAAGCAGCACCATATTTGCATCACAAACACCATAATAATACCCGGCATAAGTGCTGACTATAATCGAAAAAACCGTAAGCACAAATGTATAGATGGATAGACGTTTCGACGTATACATGCCTGCTATGATGATCGGCACCACAATAATAATGACCATGTGATACGTCAGTGAAATACTGGCAGCCATGATAATGAGGCTGATCGATGTTATACTGACATACTTTGTCAATGGATGCTCAAGTCATAACAACAGCAAAATCACAATATACAGGACAGCTAAAAAGCACCCGGTAAAATAACCTCTTGCAAAAATCGTTTTATCAACAATAAAAATTCCAGCGCAGTTTAACAACATTTCCACAGAATAGACAGCAATGCAGAATATAATAAAACGGAATACATAAATATTCTGTGTCACATTCTCTTTTTCATCATCTGGATCTTTACTGAATAACTTATGTATGGTAACATCCCATTTTTCCATTCACTGCACCTTACCCTTTCGGCTGATACCGGATATCCGACACATGATACACCGTAATAAATGCTTTCGGATCTTCATGATTCATATAATTCATTAATTTCTGATACTCATTTTTATCCACGATGGTAATAATCTCGTTGCGTTTCTGCATATTGTAAGCACCGATTGATTCATAGATTGTTGCCCCGCTGTGCAGATCATTGATGATAAAATTACGGAGTTCCTCTTCCTTCTCTGTAATAATGCATACACGGCGTTTGATATTATAATCAAAAATGAAATGATCTAAGATAATTCCATTAAAATAAGTTCCTAAAATACTGAGTACCACTGTCTTTTTATCATAAACAAAGGCTGCTGAAAGTGCAACACACATTCCTGATACAGACATTGCCCTTCCGAGATCCATATGCAGATATTTATTCATGATCTTTGCCACGATATCGAGTCCTCCTGACGATGCGTTACGGTTAAATAAAATACTTAACCCCACACTGACTACTAAAATATAGCATAATACATCCAGTTCCTGACTGTCTGTCATCGATCCGAAATCAGGAAAAACTCTTTCAAATACACCTAAAAATACCGGAAGCATGATGCTTGTATAGACAGTTTTCACTCCAAATTCCCTTCCACAGGTAAAAAAGCCGATGATAAGAAGCACCACGTTCAAAATCATGGTGATCGCCGACAACGGCAGCTGAATGAAATTTGAAAGCACGATTCCAAGACCGGAGATACTGCTGACAGATGCATGACTTGGCACCAGAAAAAAATACACTGCCGCCGCAATGATCGCCACTGCTGCTGTTAAGATCGCAGTCTCCTTCATAATCTCTATATAATTCACTTGTTTTTTCATAATGCTCCTCATTTCCATGCAATTTACTGCTAAGATATTTGCCAATGCAAATTGCTGTTTTTCTGATCATACTAGGTTTTCTACTTTGTTTTCCTTTGATGAAACACGGGATTTTTTATCAGCATTACGATCAAAGGTATCACCATGATGATCCATGTGACCGGTTCTGTCCAGATGACACCCCAGTAACCGAAATACCGGACAAAGACCGCTGTAAACACGATCTTACATATCATTTCTATAAAACTTGAAAGTATCGGTGTCTTATAATCTCCCACGCCCTGCATCGTATTCCGCAGGATCACGATCCACACACAGACCATTTCAAAGAGCATGTCCACCCGCAGATAGGTCGTTCCCCAGTACAAGATTTCTGCATTCTGTGTACTTGCGATAAAACTGACCAGATAACCGGCAATCGTATACGCCATGATCATTACCATCACTGCCCAGCCACATCCGAGCAGCAACGCTGCCTTTAACCCGGAAGTAATCCTGTCATATTTTCCGGCACCATAATTCTGCCCGCTGTATGTTGCCATGGTAGAACCAAGTACTGTGACCGGGAGTCCCCATATCTCGAATATTTTTCTTGCCGCTGTATGTGCCACGATCACAGATGTTCCAAGTGTATTGATCCCGGTCTGTAAGATCAGTGTTCCAAGATTTACAAGGCTCGACATCATTCCCATGGAAAGCCCGCCGGACAGCATCGCAAATACTTCTGATTTGTTCAGTTTAAAATGTCTGCGCTCCACCTGAAGGATTGGGAAATGCTTTTTGATATGTATCACACAGAGTACCACCGATACGACCTGCGAGATCACAGTCGCCACTGCCGCTCCGCCAACGCCCATGGAAAATACCAGAATACATACATAATCTAAAATCACATTCAGCACCGCCGCTAAGATCAAAAAGATCAGTGGTGTCATGGAATCCCCGATTGCGCGCAGGACATTTGCACACATATTATAAGCAAGCGTTACGAACATGCCGAGCACCAGAATACTGATATAAGTATACGCCATCTCTTTTTGTTCTGCCGGCACATGCATTACCGTAAGAAGCGGTCGTAAGAATACAAACACTCCTGTTACCAGTATGGCTGCCGTTATAAATCCTAAGAGAATCGTTCCCGCAACACTTCTTTTTAATTTTTCTGTGTCTCCTGCTCCAAAATACCTTGCAGTCACAACCGAAAATCCAAGTGTCATTCCATTAAAGAAACCGGTTAACAGGTTATAAAGGATTGAGACAGAACCGACTGCTGCAAGTGCGCCCTCGCCAAGCGTGCTCCCAACGATTTTTGTATCGATCAACCCATAAAAAAGCTGAAATAAATTGCCTAAAAACACCGGAATCGCAAACTGTAAGATCAGTTTTACTGGTTTTCCATCTGTCAGATTTGCACCATTTCGTTTCATTTTATTTTTATCTCCATATTAATCTCCATTCTTGCGCTGTTTTTTCAATAAAAACAGCGTTTTTATTTGCATCACAAGTTTGTGAGAAGCACAAATCTTGCGTGTGAAAAATGTATTTTTCACACTATGTTCTTCATATTATCTGAAATCTCCGTCCTTTTTTCTGCTCTCAAAATAAATAAAATGATCGATTGCATCTAAAATATCGGAAAAATCTTCCTGCGGCGCAAGGTCAATATAACGTTTTAAAAGCTCCTCTTCCTGATCTTTGTATCTTCCATAAAAAATATCATACAGGTTATGCCCGCGCAGATAGATTTTTATCTCCTCCATATGTTCTTTAATGTCGGATACACTCTGCATCTCATATCCTAATACTTCTGTCAGATGTCTGCCACTGCTGAGACGATACAGATATTCCTTCCATTTATCAAACAGCGTCTCATAAAATGCCTCCTCAGATGCGACCACTCCGAGTTCCGCCATCACTTTCGGATTAAAGAAATAGTTTTCAAAGGAATAATATTTTAAGATCAGAACATTCTCCGGTCTTACCTTTGGCAGTGTGTCGACATCCTCTAAACTCCGCTGTTCATAATAACGGCAGAGCTGTTTTCCTAATTCCATCCTGTCTTTTCCATCTCCGTCACGTATCATCAGAAACTGGTCACGCAGATAGATCTGATTCATATATTTCAGATTGGCATAAGTTTTGATATTTGTACAACTGTTTGTCGTGATGATCGCAATTCTTGAAAGTTTTCCATTTTCATCATAAGTCTCTGAATAATACTTCCGGATCAGAAGCGGCAGACGGCTCTTATCCTGCTTGCCTTCCACGATAAATACGAAATTCACATTCATCAGATCATTTGCCGTATAACCAAGGTCTTCAAGGATCGCACTCACATCCGTCTTTGCACACATCTTTGAATATCCTTCGCCATCTAAAACAATCTGTCTTATCTGCCTGCTGTTAAAATTTGCCAGCAAATTCGGCGAGTGCGTGGAAAAAATCACCTGATTTTTTCTGGACAGACGGTATAAAATCTCACCGGAAACCTTCTGAAGTTTCGGGTGAAGAAATATCTCCGGATCTTCGATCATAAGAATACTTGGAATCCGCCCTTTCGTCCCCGTATAAGTCTCAAGTAAAGACAACATATAAATGCTGCGCATGCCTTTTCCCATCTTCGCTACCGGTCTGGTCAGATTCTGCGCCGGATTATGGATCTCCGTCGTAACTTTTAACATCCGCTCCACATCGCGGTTCATGGAATAAAGGATTTCATCCTGTCCGCCGTTCTTCTTATAATTCTGGTTTACTTTTTTCGCAAATTCATCCAGATTCAACTGGTAAAGTTTATAATCTAACAGCTTTGCTGTCTCAAATGCATCCAGCTCTGCAGGCGACTTTTTCTCGATCAGACCAATACAGGAAAAACAGTGGCCGCATTTTTTTGCCTGATTAAACATACAGGTGTCCGCGCGCATCCGCTTTAACAGCTCATCCTCCTGAAGCATTAAAAGATCTCCCTGAAGCTGATTTAGATCACGCTCTGCATCCAGATAGTATATCTTTGGAAATATCTGTGGGATGCAGGAATTATTTTTGTGCTCCTTATCCTGATACCGCACCCATCCATCCCTGTGCGCGATAAAGGTAAACTGCAGCGCACCGCCTTCTTCGTTATTTTCTTTTACCGAAAAAGAAGGCAGCTTTTTGCAGAAATCTTCAAACCATGTCTCATATCTTTTATACTGGCTGACCACGCCATTCTGATGCAGCCATTTCAGATCTTCATCCAAAAATTCCAGTGACAGATCCATCTCGATATTGGCGCTGTCCCCGTCAAAATCTTCCGAAGAAATGCGATAGTCTCCAAAAGCCGCACGGATCGCCTCTAAGATTGTCGTCTTTCCGGTATTATTCTGCCCTACTAAGATCAGCGCATTTTCAATGTTATCGATCTTCATCTCATGGATTGCTTTAAAATTTTTAATATGGATACCGGTCAGCTTCATTTCCGTCTCCCTTCCTGCATCATTCTTTTCTTTTTTATTTTAACACCGAAATACCCGTCCGTCATCCATCTTTTTCCTTCCATAACTTATCAGTCATATTAAAAAATATAGTATGAAATATAAGTTCTTCTTTACAATGTTATAGCAGTGTGCTATAACAGAACTTGTCAAAACTAATATTTCATATTAGCAGAGTAGAACTCTGTGCGTTAAGTGCCATGTGAACAGGGAGTTGTCACACGGACGAAAAACAAAAGCAATGCTTTTGTTTGCGGTACAGAATTCGCATCCCGCTGCTGCATAAAGGTATATGTCTCCTCTATGCGGTTTTAGGAAACTGCTAAGGAAGGAGGCTTTTTTTATGAAAAAATTAAAAGAACTGTATCAACAATCACTAAAAGAGCTGTGTCGCACAAAGACGATCGTGCTCTGTGGACTCTTAGCTGCACTCGCCATCGTGCTTAGTCTTGTGGCAAGTATCCAGCTTGGTCCCTACATCAAGATCGGCTTTTCCGGTCTGCCGAACCGCATTGTCGAATTTTTGTTTGGTCCGGTTGTCGGATGCCTGTTTGGCGGTGCACTTGACCTGTTAAAGTATGTCTTAAAGCCGGATGGTCCTTTTTTCTTTGGATTCACCTTTAATGCCATGCTTTCCGGTCTGATCTACGGCAGCCTGCTCTACCGTCGTCCAGTCTCCATCAAGCGTATCGTGATCGCCGAGTTTTTTGTAAAGCTGGTCATCAACTGCGGTCTGAATACGCTCTGGATCTCCATGCTTTACGGCAAAGGATTTATTGCACTGCTCGGCCCGCGTGTGATCAAAAACGTGATCATGCTGCCGATCGACAGCTTTATCTTATTTTTCGCCCTGACTTACGCCAGAAAAATCGCAGCACAGTTTGGATTTTTCACAATAACAACAGGTGCCAAAGAGCGCGCCTGACAGGAATCCGATTTCATTAAAACAAGAACAACTTCTGCCCGTAGGGCTTTTTATGTAATAGGGAAAGACACTCCTTCACTACTCTGTGAAAGGGTGTCTTTTTAAATAATATCGGATTCCATACACATCTGCAAGCAGCCATCCGATCGGGATTGCCACCCAGATGCCGATCACTCCTATTCCGGCTATTTTCGGCAGTGTGTATGCCAGAAGAACTCTTGTTCCAAGTGAAATGATCGTCAGTATCAGAGACATTTTCGGAATATTCACCGCCCGGTAATAACCGTAAAGCATAAAAAGTACACCGATTCCGATATAACATGCCCCTTCAATCCTTAAATAGGTCACTCCGACTTCTATGATTTCTTTCTTACCCGCTCCCACAAATGCAGACATTACGACCGTGCCAAAGCTGTTTACGACGGATAACATATATGATAATAGATCATCAGTCCCACTCCCGATATATACTGGGAAATGGTCGTCGCCTCTGCAGTCCCTTTGATTCCCACCGCTGCCATCGCATCCGATCCGATATATCTGCCAACGATCCAGGTATCTGCCAGATTATAAAACTGCTGCATGACATTGCCAAGCATGAGCGGCAGTGCAAACATCCACAGCTTCGATGTGATATTTCCTGTTGTAAGATCCTGCTGTAACATACTAATCTTCATTTTTACACTGTTTTAAGCACAAATCTTGCGTGTAAAAAATGTATTTTTCACACTATCCTCATTTTTTGCTGTTCTTTGTACATTCCATATTTGTACAAAAATACACTACCACGTTTTCCGCAGTCCTTTCGGATAATGATTTTTCATGACTCCACCAGCCAGTTTTCCCCAGCCGGTACTAAATCCAGCCGCCGTGATCAGGTACCAGCCCTTTTCACCATCATAAGAAAATGTTCCACCGTTTAAGTAACTGCGGATCATATCTCCATCCGAAGCTAAATCTGCAGCATAACGAACCTGTTCTTTTTTCAGTGCCAGAGCAAGTGCATGGGATGGCTCCAGACGATTCTTCTTTAACGTTCCAAGATGTAGTCCCGGACGTAAGACTTTAAGACCTTTTACAGACGGCATACCCTTCGGTGCAAGGTAAAGCTGATCTCCAAACTTCAGATATGTACCATTTTTCTCCAGTCCGGCTAATGTCTGCGGATCTAATGTATCTTTCGCAAAATCCAAAAATTCTACAATTCCCTTTCCCTGTACTTTCAGATCTTTTGCCGCGATTCCTTTTTCTTCACCATTCCGGCAATATCCCTGTCTTAGCGTTCCTTCTTTTTTAAGCACAGCCAGATAATGTCCTTCTCCATTTAAATGCTGTGGCCAGAGCCGGATCGTCTGTGCGATCTCCAGGAGTACCTGTCCTTTCTCTTCTTCAAAATAAGCCCACTCCGGTACTCCTGCCGACATGCCTTCTGCCTTTTTTACTTCCACGATATGAAACTCCGGGTGCCGCAACAAAAAGCGTGTCATGCTTCCTTCATTTTCTGCCGGTGCAAAAGTACATGTTGAATACACGATTCTGCCACCCGGTGCAAGCATGGATGCCGCACAGTCTAAAATGCCATCCTGCCTTTCGGCACAGATTTTAACATTTTCTGTACTCCATTCTTCACACGCCGCCTCATTTTTACGGAACATTCCTTCCCCGGAACACGGTGCATCCACCAGAATCCTTGTAAAATACTCCTCAAACACCTCTGCTAAACGCTGCGGTGTTTCATTTGTCACCATCGCATTTGCAATGCCCATCCGCTCCACATTTTCGGACAAAATCTTTGCCCGTGCCGGATGGATCTCGTTACAGATGAGAAGACCCTGCTCGTTCCACTGACCGGATATATACATTTCATTCATTCTTGCCGCGATCTGTGTACTCTTTCCACCCGGTGCTGCGCAAAGATCTAAGATCCGCTCCTGACAGGATGCAGCCTCTTTGTGCGCTATATCATGAAGCTCCGCTTCATGATCGCTATCTACACTCGCTCCGCTCGGCAGTCTTTTTATATCATAATCCCCCATCAGATAAGATACCGGAGCCATGGCACTCGGCTCCTGGATATAATACACACCAGCCTCATGAAGCGGATACTTTCCAGGGGTATCATCCTTTTCATAGTAAAATCCGTCTTTCGCCCATGCTACGGGCTGTAATTGAAACGGCACCTTGTCTTTCATCTGCGCAATATCTCCCTTGATGCTGTTTAACCGCAGTGCCTGATATTTTTCTTTCTCATAACTTTCTAAAAATGCTGGATATTCCTCTCCAAGCATCGATTCCATTCTGTTTAAAAACGCTTGTGGAAGCATTTTAAATCCTCCCTGCTTCTTCTTCCGATTCTTTCTGCTATAATTTTAATTCTTCCATTCGTTCAGCTCTGCTTAATTATCCAATAGCCACTTTTACTTGAGCCCTCATATTCAATTAAGCCATTATCTTTCAATTTATTTATCGAACGCTTAACCGTGCTTAATGAAACCTTCATCTGACTTGCCATTTCGTCCCGTGTCACATGCCCATCCTGGCGAATCAAATTCAAAAGTCCTTCTTCCAAAACACCAAGTCTTTGGGGGTCATTTTGAGGTTCATTTTGGGGTTCATTTTGAGGTTCATTTTGAGGTTCATTTTTTCTCTGATATACCCTACCAATCACATCATTCACCCTCTGGTAAATTTTCTCGTTAATTTCTGTATCAGTCTCCTTTTTTCGATATAAATTTACCCTAAAATCGCCATCAAAATCAATCAGCTCCGGTTTAGGCAAACCATACTCCTCGCAGGCTTCAAATAACCTCGGTATTCCGGTTCCCCATTTTTCAATGATTTTCATGTATGCAAAAGCTCTTGCGATTGCAGGATTTCTCGGTTTTGAGTAACCTTCCATCATTTTTGCAATCGTAACATTGTTCAGAAGCATACCTGGAGAAGTAATCTCCAGCCTGTTATCATACAATGCTACCTGTATGTTTCCCGGTTCCAGGTAACTACGATGTGCAACAGCATTTGCAATCAACTCTCTGATACTGTCTGTAGGCAGCTCATACACATCCTGTCTATACATTCCTTTTATCGTCATACCCATATTGATTTTTTCAAGTACATACTGGTATGCAGCTTCCATCTGTTCCTGAATGGAACCTTCAAATTCTCTTCGATCCACAAAATGGGCTCTATTGATTCCCTTGAATACACCACATTGAATAACTGGCTGCTGAAACATCCGTCCGGTCAGAAGTGCATACGCATTCGTCGGATATACATTTCCGCCTTCTTCCTTCAGAACCCCCCATGAAATCAGCACATTTTTGGTAACATCCTTAATCTTTGCCTTTTCGCTGTCCTGCCATGTATTTCGTATAGCAGTCTCTTTCATGCTCTTACAAAGTTCCTCAATCTCACCGTCAGTTATTTTCATATTCTGGCATATTTCACTGTCAAAATAGCGATTCTTCCCCTCCAGAATCAGTTCTTTTAACATATAATCTTCCACATGTCTGGTCGTGCCTGCCACACGCACATAAGTACCCTCAAACATGCCCTGTGATTTGATATAATACGGACGCTCTGCACCCGGAAGTATCTCCAACACAATCACTGTCTTATCCCTGACGGCCTGCATAGCAACATCTGGTCTGATAGCCGGCTCACAGGAATCAGAAATTGCATTGGTAATGGCATCCATGGTCTTATAAATATTATCTACATCCATTCCAACAACATCTAAAGACTTATCATCTATTCCAAAAACAATCCTGCCACCTCTGCCATTGGCAAAAGCTACCACTGTTTTCATGTATTTTTCGCTTTTTTCTGGTACAGTAATCTTGTACTCAACATTCTTTGATTCGCCGGAAAACAACGTATCTTCTGCCATATTGCTACCTCCTGATCTGAAATCAAATTGGTTTCTTTGTAAAGTTTCTGCAAATTTGTAATAATGCATGCTTCAAGTTTTGTTTCTGTAAAAGATATATCCGGCGTCAGCCCCAAAAATTCAACGACAACCGGATTTTTTATAAACTCCAGTTTATCCTGCTGATAAGTCAGAGTTTTTTCTTTCATTTCATGCTCTACGGGTTCTTTGTCTTTAGACTGTAATAAACGGTAATAATACTGTGTATCTATATTTCTCTGTAACGTGCGCACACTCCAGGTCTGTTCATATGCTTCTTTCTCATACCATTTACGTGCAGCTTCGTCATGCACCTGTAATAAAATTCTATAATGTTCTGTACATCATTCAGGATATTATCTGTTTTTTGAAAATTATTCATAATATCATTATGATCCATTTTTGTCACAACATTCATCCGTCATTTCTCCTCTGATAAAAAGGATCTGGTATATATGCCCAGATCCTTTCAAATTTAATTCCAATTTTCTCAGTCACAGATCGGTATCCGGTATTTTACCTTGCGGAAAATCTTCCACACAATAATTATCGGCATAGCCAATACCAGATAAGCCGTGGACAAAAGTCCTGCGGCACCACCAACGATCATCATAACCCAAATAAGAATCTGCATTTTTTCTACCTCTCATAAAATAATATTTTTGTTTTTATTTCATGAGAGAAAAAATGCCATTCTTTTTTCCATCCGCCCTTCTCACAAACTGCACTAAAAGCAGTCCCCGTGGAATGATCTCATCCGCCCTGCGGTACCAGATACTCCAGAACTGCAGGATCAGTGCCGGCAGTATGACAAGAAGTATCCTTACCGTGACCCCCGCCATTCTGCGCCAGTTTATAGAAGCAAATTCTTTTGCTCTCCCGCTTTCTAATGTCTCAGAGCGTCCTCTGGCAGTCTCTAACAATGCATCATGTGTTTTTACGATACGCTCGCCGGAAAGCATTGTCTGACCGGATGTTTTCTCATAAGATATCAGCTGAAAGACATCCGACTGGCTGCCCACGCAGGTCGTAAGCAGGATCATCCATGCGAAAAATAACGGCAATATTCTTTTATAACAGGTTTGTAAATTTACCAATTTCCTTCGCTTTTTTGTATATCTCATCACAGTTCATCTCCAGATAGACTTCTAACCCTGCTACTTCCTTATCGGAAAATCCATGATTCTTTGTAATTTTTCCCGGCGGAACCATGCCTTCTGCAATATCACTTCCACGTTCAAATCTCACAGACACTCTTTTTTTCCCATCGATCTTTAAAAATCCGGACTGTGTAAAGTTTACTTCTTCCTTTTTATTCATGAGAATCTCCATTCCTGCGCATATCAAGCTGATGCATAAGCACAAATCTTACCTGTGAAAAATGTTATTTTTCACACTGATCCGCTTTTCTGACTGCTTCTGCTACCTCAGCAGAAATATGCTCTGCCATATGTACCTTCTTCTCCGGCTCACGTTTTGCATGATATGTCTCTAACATTTCCCCGCGTTTGCGTGCGATCTCTTTTTCCAGCTCTCTTGCGGAGATCAGCACACATCCGGCTCCCCGGATGATGATCTGCTCTAAACCATCCGAAGTCGCAACCGTCACACGGTATTTTCTGCCATTTTCATGTGCGAATTTCTCGATATACTGATCGGCAGTCTCTGCCTCTCTCGTATAAACCACATGAATATTGTGGTAATCAAACATTTCTGTCTTATGCCCCTGCACACGGTATGCGTCAAACACCACGATCAGCTCACATCCGCGCATACCCTGATAATCACACATAATATCGAGAAGTTTTCCACGCGCCCCGTCTACATTATCACGGGCAAGTTCATTTAACTCATCCCATGCAAAAATGACATTGTAGCCATCCACAAGCAGATATTCTTTTTCCGACAGCGGCGGCGTATAAGTTCTTGTCACCAGCGGTACATTTGCACTGCTCCCTCCTGACCTTTTCCAGACATTGCGCCCCGGAGCAGATTTTTCCCGTTTATTAGCATTGTATGTCTGATTTAAGATTCTGTCAATCTCATCCGTGCCAATCCATTCTTCTTCCCTGCTCTGCTGCTGCATGTAAACCTGCTTTGGCTGCCATTCCTCTGTTTCTTTTGCCGGCTTTAGCACACTTTCCAAATGCATATAATCCATAACCTGATCCCATGGGACAACAAATCCTGCTCCATGGGCACAGAATACGGAACCTGTCGGATTTGCCAGATCGCGCTCTGAATCATAACCAAGCGCCTCGACAACCTCCTCTGTATTATGGCATGGCAGATAACCGTGCAGCGTACAGGTAAGGCTTCCATGTCCCTTGGTATATGCCATAACATCTTTTGCATAATCACGTATCGATGCAACCGGAACGATTCCTGTGAGTACTGCCATCTCCCCGTTCCGGTCCGGAGCATCAAATTTACCTGACATTCCTTCGATATCATTCATGGCACGTCCAATACATTCATTCGGTAGTTCAAGCCTGAAATCATACCATGGCTCTAACAGAACGGACTGTGCCTGTTTTAATCCCTGCCTTAAGGCACGGTAAGTAGCCTGTCTGAAATCGCCGCCCTCTGTATGTTTTAAATGTGCACGTCCGGCAACCAACGTGACCTTCATATCTGTAACCGGTGAGCCTGTCAGCACACCGACATGTTCTTTTTCCTCTAAATGGGTAAGCACCAGTCTCTGCCAGTTTCTTGCCAGCATATCCTCACTGACATCCGCTGCAAAGGTAAGACCGCTGCTGTTTTCTCCCGGCTCTAGCAAAAGATGTACCTCCGCATAATGACGCAGTGGTTCAAAATGTCCCACTCCCTCCACGGTATCTGCGATCGTCTCACGGTAAAGGATCTTTCCTGTGCCAAATTCCACCTCCACACCAAAACGCTCAAAGATCAGTGCTTTTAAAATCTCGATCTGCACTTCCCCCATGATCTGTATCTTGATCTCCTGCAGTTGTTCATTCCACACAATGTGAAGTTCCGGCTCTTCTTCCTCCAACATTGCAAGTTTCGGCATCATTGCCTGTGGCTGCACACCATCCGGCAGGATCAGTTCGTAGGTCAGCACCGGCTCTAAAATCGGCAGTTCCGACTCCGTCTGGATTCCTAATCCCTCACCCGGATAGGTATAGGATAATCCGGTCACGGCACAGATGGTTCCCGCTTCCACCTCATCTTTTGTCTCATATTTTTCACCGGAATAGATACGGATCTGGTTTACCTTTTCCTCCCAGATATCCTCCGGCTTATTCTGTTTATGTCCTGTCAGCAGATTTCTAGCCTTGAGCACACCGCCTGTAACTTTTAAGTGTGTGAGACGGCTGCCCTGCGCATCGCGTGTGATCTTAAATACGGTTGCACCAAACTTTTCCTGATACTCCGGCATTTTCGTATATTCAGAAAGTGCAAAAAGCAGCTCCTCGATCCCTTCCATTTTCAGTGCAGAACCGAAGAAACATGGAAATAACTCCCTTTTCTGTATCATTTCACGGACAGATTCATCTTCGATACTGCCGCCTTCTAAATATGTTTCTAAGACTTTTTCATTGCAGACAGCCACGTTCTCATAAAAATCCTCATCCAGATATGTTCCATCTGTATTTTTTGAAAAATCCACACAGGCACTGCCCAATGTATCTTTGATCTGTGCCAATAATTTGTCGTGGTCTGTTCCCTGCTGATCCATCTTATTGACAAAGATAAACGTCGGGATATTATAACGTGCCAGAAGACGCCAAAGTGTCCTCGTATGTCCCTGCACACCGTCCGCACCGCTTATGATCAGCACAGCATAGTCAAGCACCTGCAAGGTACGCTCCATTTCCGCAGAAAAATCCACATGTCCCGGTGTATCTAACAGTATAAATTCGCATCCTCCATACGAAAAAACTGCCTGTTTGGAAAAAATCGTGATTCCACGGTTTCTTTCCATTTCATTTGTATCTAAAAATGCATCTTTATTATCCACACGTCCGGCTTTGCGGATGCTGCCGCTTTTATATAATAACGCCTCTGATAATGTCGTCTTTCCGGCGTCAACATGTGCTAACATTGCAATATTTATATGAGTCTGTGTCATAAAAATCTCCACTCCTGCTTTCTTTCACCTGCACTCATGATAACACAAAATTTGCATTAATGCCTTGCTTTTTTCTCTTCTCCCAGTATTGTTTTATGACACAAAAATAATTCAACGGATATCTCCCCCTCAAAGCCTTCCTCCACTGCTTCTAACTGGCATACCCTGTTTTTGTATCCCATCGGTCCGATCTGCGTGTCCGGACGCATCGCGAAAAATAATGCCAAAGAATGATGCTTTGGTGCGCATTTCAGATATTCCGTTGTGTAAAACTGCATCTGATAATCCCTGTCGCACTCATATTCGATCATGGGCAGGACACAGCCTTTGGGACATATCTGCGGCAGAAGTTCCATAAAGTCGTGCTTCATCTGTGCAATCTGTTCTTTGCTGAAATGTTCCAGATAGTGTTTATCTTCAAAACGTGTCTCTGCCTCTTTCCAGACATCATGGAAACGGATGCCATGAATATAAACACTGCTTTCTGCCTCTCCGGTCAGATGGAGCACTTTGGGTTTTGTATATTCCCCCGTCTTTAAGCGGAATCTTTTTTGTACCAGAACAGATCGGTGCTGTTCTGACAGCGTAACCGTAACATCCTCATTTCCCATATTCCAGAATGCTTCTTCGGACAATTCCTGCCCGTCTTTTCCCGTCAGTTCATAGCAGGTGATAAACAGCCTGTCAAGCTCCACCTGTTCTAACTCCCCTAACTCCGCTCCCTGTCCAAGCATATATAAAAACTGTATCTGTTCCTCTATATTATATCTCTCGCCAAGACAGGTGCCTGTTGCTGAAGCGGCCTCAAAACAGCAGCCACCGCTTACAATTTTTTCGATCCACACCTGGTCTGCTTCTTCCAGATTCTGCTTTAACTCTGCCCGGTTTGTCTTCGCTTCTTTGTATGTTCTGTTTCTGTGTTCATATTCCTGTTCCGACATGGCTGAAATTTCCCACAGATAAAATGTATCCTCTTTTTTTGCAATCATGGGAAGCACTGTATAATGTTCTCCCTCGCCATATGACAGATTCAGTATTTTTTGTTTCGTTACAGTTGGAAAAAGGGTTCTTAAATTTTGTGTATTCATAATATCTCCGTTCCTCCTAAATATGAAAAATATCGATCAGAAATACCATCGCCAATCCATAATAAGTGATCACTGCAACCAGATCATTCACCGTCGTGATCAGCGGACCGGATGCAACTGCCGGATCAATATGGATCTTGTGGAAGAACATCGGGATGATCGTACCTACAAAACCAGAGATTACCATCGCAACGACCAGAGAAATCCCAACGCACCCGGAAATCAGGAATGCTGACATCCAGGCATATTTTTTGAACAGGTGGATGTAAATGCCAAGAAATACAAGTGCCATGACGCCAAGGCTCGCTCCGTTTAAAAAGCCGATCTTCATTTCTTTTCCGAGAAGAGCCAGTTTTTTTCTGGTATCTAAATCCTCATCCACAAGTACACGGATCGTTACTGCAAGCGACTGCGTACCAACATTTCCTGCCATATCAAGCACCAGCGACTGAAAGCAGATCACGATCGGCAGAACTGCAACCACAGATTCAAATATTCCGACAACAGAGGACACTGTCATCCCAAGGAACAACAGTATGATCAGCCACGGCAGTCTCTTTTTCATACTCACGATCGTCGGTTCCTTTAAATCCTCCTCGGAGGTCAGACCTGCAAGTTTTGCATAGTCATCTCCCATCGCATCATCTACTAACTCCACGATATCTGTTGCAGTCAGAATACCGGCTATCTTTCCATCCTGTGTCAGTACCGGGATGGAATCCTCCTCATAATCTGCGATCTTTTCCACACATTCACTGATATTTTCATGTTCATACACATATGGATAAGAGCTGCTTATGATCTCCTGCAGAGGTGTATTTTCTCTCGCGATGATCAGATCTTTCAGATCGATCGCTCCGGCAAATTTTTCCTCTGTATCAGTAACATAAATCGTTGAAATATTATCATGTTCCCCCGCCTGGCGGACCAGTTCGCTCATCGCTTCCCGGATGGACAGCTCCTCTGAAATACAGACAAAGTTGTTCGTCATGCAGCTTCCAATCTCATCCTCCTCATAGGAGAGCAGTTTCTGCACATCTTTCTGTGCGTCCGCATCCAGATGGCTCACGATCTCATTTTTCTTTGACTCGGACAAATCATCTAACACGTCAAGTGCATCATCTGCATCCATGTAGGAAATTACTTTTGCTGCCTGATCTAAAGACAGTTCCTCCAAGTACATTTCCGCATCATCAAAATAGGAAAATATCTCTGCGATCCTTTCAGAGCCGAGCACACGGTAGAGATGCTTCCGCTCAGTCTCCGTCAGAAATGTGATTGCCTCCGCGATATCTTTCTCATGATAATCTGACAGCAGATTCCGTAATTTCTGCTCATCTTTTGTAACACGGATGATCTTTATCAGTTCTTTTACATAGTCTTTTTTCGGGATTAATACTTTTCTCATTGTGACCTCCTTTTCGCCTGAAATGGGCATAAAAATACATCGCTTCATTGTGATTGCAAGGATCCTCTGATGCGATGTATAAAAAGGTGCTCAACAATATAGAATATGGCGGTCAGACTTTCACAGACAGCCACATTCTTTTTTTACATCTTCGTACATCGCATATTTTACTTCGTCCTACGCTATCGCAACTGTCCATGAAAATTCACCTCCATTAAAATTTGAATTTGGATATATCTAAAAATGACGTGGTCATTGTAGCAGAAATGGATGAGAAACGCAACCCCTGTTCTTTATAGATATTTCCCCGTAACACTCTCCTCATTCGCTGCAATCTGCTCCGGTGTCCCGCAGGCGACCACTCTGCCGCCCTCCTCTCCGCCGCCGGGGCCCATATCAATGATATAATCTGCATTTCGGATCACATCCAGATCATGTTCAATGACGAGCACAGTCGCCCCGTTATCGACCAGCGCCTGAAATACGCCAAGTAACGTCTGTACATCCAACGGATGCAGTCCGATGGTCGGCTCATCAAACACAAAGACAGAATCCGACTGTCCTTTTCCCATTTCACTGGCAAGTTTCAGTCTCTGTGCCTCGCCGCCGGAAAGACTCGGTGTTTCCTCCCCCAGCGTCAGATATCCAAGTCCTAAATTTTTCAGGACACCAAGCCTCTGGTGCACCAGTTTCAGATCCTTGACTGCCTGCAGCGCCGTATTGACATCCATCTCCATCAGTTCCGGCAGGGAATACCTGTTTCCCTGTTTATTTTCATAGCTGATCTGCCATGCCTCTTTCGCGTACCGGGAACCGCCACATTCCGGGCATGGGATGTCCACATCCGGTAAAAACTGTACATCCAGACTGATCTGCCCGGTTCCATCGCAGACCGGGCAGCGCAGCTTTCCAGTATTGTAGGAAAAATCCCCCGCTTTGTATTTCCGGTCTTTCGCATCCGCTGTTTTTGCATAGATTTTGCGGAGTTCATCATGTATGTTTGCATAAGTTGCCACCGTTGAACGGACATTGATACCGATCGGTGAGGCATCGATCAGTTTCACATGGGCAATCCCTTCCGCCGAAATACTCTTCACATGTTTCGGCAGATGTTCCCCGCAAAAAGAGGCTTCCAGTCCCGGAATCAGACTCTCTAAAACCATCGTGGTCTTCCCCGAACCGGAAACACCGGTCACCACGGTAAGTCTGCCCTTTGGAATATCCACTTCCAATGGCTTTACCGTGTGAATGTTATCCGTGGATAAATGCAGTTTTCCAAGTGCAAAAACTTCCTCTTTCCCTGCCTGTGTGCGGACATGCATATCTGCCGTTTTCGCCAGAAAAGGACCGATCATGGATTTTTTATTGGAAATAATCTGCGGAATGCTGCCCTCCGCGATCACATATCCTCCTCCCACACCGGCTTCGGGTCCCATCTCGATCAGCCAGTCCGCCTCCGATAATATCTGCGTATCGTGGTCTACCAGAAGAACGGAATTGCCGTCCGCGACCAGATCATGCATCACGGCATTAAGCCCTTTGATATTCGACGGGTGCAGACCGATCGAAGGCTCATCTAACACAAACAAAACGCCTGTCGTGCGGTTTCGTACCGCTCTGGCAAGCTGCATCCGCTGCCTCTCTCCGGTCGACAATGTTGAGGCCGTCCGGTCAAGCGACAGATAAGAAAGTCCCAGATCCATCAGCCTTTTCGCAACGGCCTGAAACGATTCACAGATGGATTCTGCCATGGGACGCATTTCTTCCGGCAGGGAATCCGGCACTCCTGCCACCCAGTCCACCAGTTCTTTTAAGGTCATTTTGCAGGCTTCATCCAGACTTATCCCACGGAGCCTTGGTGCTCTCGCAGCTTCAGAAAGCCTGCTGCCGCCACATTCCGGACAGATATCTTCCTTTAAAAATTTTTCCACGCGCTTCATGCCCTTCTCATCTTTTACTTTTGCAAGCGCATTTTCCACGGTGTAAACGGCATTATAATAGGTAAAATCCAGTTCACCCGCCTGGTTGGATTTTTTTGCCTTATAAAAAATATGTTTTTTCTCAGCCGGGCCGTGATAGACGATCTCTTTCTCCTCGTCTGTCAGTTCCCGGAATGGGACATCCGTGCGCACGCCCATCTCACGGCAGACATCTGTCATCAGTGACCACATCAGACTGTTCCACGGTGCGACCGCTCCCTCATCAATGCTGATCGAATCGTCCGGCACCAGCGAATCAAAATCCACTGTCAGCACACTTCCCGTACCGCCGCATCTTTGGCACGCCCCCTGTGAATTAAAGGCAAGTTCTTCCGCACTCGGTGCATGTACTTTTTCCCCGCACACCGGACATAAGATTTCCTGCTCTGCTGCTACTTTTAACGTAGGCTCTATGTAATGTCCATTCGGACAGCGGTGGGATGCCAGTCTCGAATACATCAGCCTTAAGCTGTTCAAAAGTTCAGTTCCGGTTCCAAACGTACTGCGGATCCCCGGTATTCCCGGACGCTGATGGAGTGCTAAAGCTGCCGGGACATATAACACCTCGTCCACCTGTGCTTTCGCCGCTCCTGTCATACGCCTTCTTGTATAAGTAGAAAGTGACTCCAGATATCGTCTGGAACCCTCTGCATACAAAACACCAAGTGCCAGCGAAGATTTGCCCGAACCGGACACACCTGCGACCCCCACGATCTGATGCAGGGGGACATCCACATTTACATTTTTCAGGTTGTGGACTCTCGCCCCTTTTACCCTGATATATTTTGGTTCATTATGGTTGGTTTCCATGATGGTACTCCTTATTTATTCGTCTTATCCTGCTCACAGAACAAAGAGTCGCTTGCGACTCTTTCGCGCCCGAGCGGTGCTGTTTACAGCAAACTCTTCTCCGCGAAGAGCGCATCCCGCCCGTAGGGCTTTTTGAGTCATAGGACGTAATTTCCTATGAAGATTCGGGTGTCAAAAGGTGGATTTTAATTTAGTGGCTGGCAAATTGCACAAAGCAGAGACTGTTTTTGTGACTTGGAGAGAAAATTAGAAAATCTTAGTTTGCCTGTCGATGCGCAGTGTTTTGCTGCCATGGACGGCAGCAAAAGTCTTAATGTCCCATGGACGTCATCGTGCCATAACTGGCGCGAGTTTAAGACGTACACGTCACTTTGAGAGAATTTAACACAGGCAGACTTAGATTTTCTTATTTTCGGACAACGGAACAAAACAGCCCCGGCTTTGTACAATTTGACAATCAAAAATTTGGAAGCCACCTTTTGACACCCGAATCCTATGAATCAAAAAACTTTCCTGACACAGTATAACATAAAATAATGGATTGCACTCCCCTCTATCCCCATAAAAAAGACAGGCATCTTAAAAATTCCTCTAAAAGAACCTGTCTTTCTTATGATTTTATCGTTTTTCAGTTCAACTTTTACCTGCCATTCAGCTTCCAGTCCGCCGAAGCCGTCTGCAGTTCTACCAGTCTTGCATAAAGTCCGTTCTTTTTCATCAGTTCATCATGTGTTCCGCTCTCTGCAACAACACCTCCGTCAAGGACAACGATCTTGTCTGCATTTTCAACGGTTCTCATTCTGTGCGCAATGACAAGGACTGTCTTTCCTTTTACCAGCTTAGAAATTGCTTCCTGGATCTCTGTCTCATTGTCCACATCAAGAGACGCTGTCGCTTCGTCTAACAGAATGACCGGCGCATCTTTTAAAAGTGCACGGGCAATGGAAAGACGCTGGCACTCGCCACCGGAAAGTGTGGAGCCGTTTTCTCCGATCACGGTCTGATAGCCGTCCGGCAGTTTTTCAATAAACGTATGACAGCGCGCCGCCTTTGCAGCAGCGATCACCTCTTCATCGGTCGCATCTTTGCGCCCTATACGGATATTTTCCATAATGGTATTGTTGAAAAGAACTACGTTCTGGAATACCACGGAAAAATCTCTCATCATGGCAACTGAATCGATCGGTGCAATATCCGTGCCACCAAGTGTGATTTTTCCACCGTTCACATCGTAAAAACCAGCCGCTAAATTTGCCACCGTACTCTTTCCCCCGCCGGACGGTCCGACAAGGGCTGTTACCTGTCCCTGTTTTGCAGTGAAAGAAACATCCCGCAACACCGGTTTGCCAGGTTCGTAGGCAAAACTTACATGGTCGAATGTAATATCATAGCCGTCTGTCTGATACTCTTTCTTCTTATTTTCCTCTTTATAATCCTGGATTTCTTTCAGGCGCTTTACCTGAAGATCCACGGAAAACAGCTCTGCCATATTTGCCATTGCCCCGGAAAGTGGAGCATATAGTCTTGAAGCTGCGATCAGGAATAAAATGTAGGAAAACAGTGTGGTCTGATGGTTGATCATCAAAGTATTTCCGACAACAATGACCGTCGCAAGTCCAAGCTGCAAAAACATCTGCCCTGTAGTCACAAGGCTTGCCGTTACCATCTCCGAAGAGATCTGTGCCTTTTCCGCGGCATCCATTTTTTCATCCAGCTTTTTCAGATATACCGTTTCCTGATTGCACGCCTTAATGTCCTGCACCGTCTCTAAGCATTCCTGTATTCCATCTGCCAGTGCAAGTTTTGCATCGATATGTTTCTGCCCCTGCTTTGTCTGCAGCTTTCTGGAAAAAAGAACGATTGCAAACGCCACCGGCGCTACCCCAAGCAGCGCAAGTCCCATTCTCCAGTCATAGATCAAAAGCACGATGCACACGATCGCAGTCGACAGGATCGAACCCCAGAACTGCGGTACGGTATGCGAAAATGCGTGTTCAAAACCTGCGCAGTCCCCCATGATCGTACTCGTCAGATCAGACAGATCACGCTCATGGAAAAACCGAAGCGGCATCGTCCTTAACTTTTCCGCGATTGAAATCCTGCGGCGTTCACTCTCCTGATAGGTTCCCATATAGGTCAGTGTATACTGCAGATAATGCATCACAAATATGACTGCTAAAATGACGATTCCGATCACCGTGTACAGTAAAATATTTCCACCCTGCCCGCTGTCCCAGGACAATGCTATAAGGAAAGAATCAAGCACACATGCAAGCAGTGCAACCGGAAGCATCAGGCTGACATAAGCCAGAACTGAATAAAGGATTCCTTTACACAGGTCTTTTGCGCCCTGCTTACTCAATGCATATTTGTTTTGAAAATATTTTGTCATTATTTCGTCTCCTTTCCGACTTTCCAATGAACCGAGGTCTGATAATTGTTCCACATGGACGCATATCTGCCGCCTGCAGCCAGCAGTGAATCATGTGTGCCGCGCTCAATGATTTTTCCTCCATCAAACACTAAAATCAGATCCGCATTCTGTATCGTCGAGAGACGGTGTGCGATCATGAGAACCGTTTTTTCTGCTGTCAGTTTTTCAAAAGCAAGCTGTATCTGATGCTCGTTCTCCGCATCTGCAAAGGCAGTCGCCTCATCCAAGACGATGATCGGAGCGTCCTTTAAAATCGCTCTCGCTAATGCGATTCTCTGATTTTCTCCACCGGATAAATAAGTGCCGCCATTTCCCACAACCGTATCAATCCCGTCCGACAGACGGTCAATGATCTCTCTGCACTGGGCAGCTTCCACGGCACACATCACTTCTTCGCGTGTTGCCTCCGGTCTTGCAGCGCGGATATTTTCAAGCAGAGTATCCCCAAATAGTTTTGTGTTCTGGAATACAAACGCGATCTGGTTCATCAGGGTTTTCTTATCCATCTGTCTGACATCAACGCCTCCTACACAGACACTTCCATCCGTCACATCATAAAACCGTGGGATCAGTTTTGCTGCCGTAGATTTACCACTGCCTGATGCACCCACAAGCGCAACCGTCTTTCCTTCTGGGATCTCAAATGTGATCTGGTCGAGTGCTTTTTCTTTTGTTCCTGCGTAACAGAATGACACATTTTCAAATGCTACAGAAGCATCTTTCGGCTGCATTGGGTTGGAAGGCTCCGCTAACGGCTGTTCTTTTAACACTTCCTCAATACGTATCACTGCACTTTTTGCAGCCATCAACTGCTCACTGGCAAACATGACACGGTTCATCATCGTTGTGCAGACCGGCGTGAACAGACTGTAAAACAGGAAATCCAAAATAACGTCCTGATATGCAGCCTGACCGCTTACTCCCGTCATAATCATACACGCAACCGGAATCAGCAGGATAAATGTGCCATTTAATGCAACCTGAAAACCGGTCAGAGGGATACGGCATTTTAACGCATACCCGGAAGCATATTTTTCGTACTCCCCGATCGCTGCATGGAAATTTTTAAAGGAATAGACCGTCTGCTGGAACACTTTTACAACCGGGATTCCACGGATATATTCGACGGCTTCCTTATTCATGGTTTCAAGTGCTGTCATGTAACCTTCCATAAAGTTTGCATTGTCGCCACCCATCATCTGCTTTAAAAAGAAAAGACTGATGGCAAGCGGAACCATGCAGCAAAGACCTAACCGCCAGTCAAAAACTAAGATCAGCACGAACACTGCGACCGGCATCACCACTGCCCCGGTAAGATCAGGAAGCTGATGTGCCAGAAAATTCTCAGTCAGTCCTGCATTGTCATCAATCACTTTCCTTAGGCGTCCACTGGCATTTGCACTAAAATATCCTAACGGCAGTGTGACGATATGATGCATAGCTGCCTTTTTCATATTTGTTGCAGTGCGGAATGCCGCCAGATGCGAACAGCACAGTGCAATAAAATAAAGTAAAATACTTAAGACCGAAAAACAAACTGCCCACCACGCATAAGTACTGCTATGGGAAGCAAGACTGATATCTCCTTCCATCATCGCATTTAACATGTCACGGACAACAAACCATATACAGACAAACGGGATCATGGACAACACCGTACTCAGTCCCGCAAAGATCATACCTGCGATCGTCAGCCAGTGGCGGTTTCCGGCATATTGAAACATTCTGGATATCTCAGAATTCTTTTTCATGAAAAAATATCCTCCTTATCTAAAAACTGGCAGGAATCCGACACTTTCCTGATTCCTGCCGAAAATGATTCTGCCGTGTTTCTTTACTCAGACAAATTTTCTGTACAGAATAACTGAATGCAGTTCTCGATCATCGTCTGATCATAATCCGTTGAAATACCGGAAGCAAGCCAGTAAGCATAATCTCCGGCATCATACTGACCTAATGCATCCAGATCGCTGCCATAACGTAACTCAATATGATAGGTCGTATCGGAAGTATCCGGCGCGATGCAAAAATAAGTAAACTCTCCGGAATCAGCATCATCGCTCTCATACTCGTACAGACCACGGATCTTTTCCATGCCTACATAGTGATAGGTATGTGCAAACAATTCTTTTCCGTTTTTATCATAACCCTTGATCATCGAAGAATCACCGTCAAATTCCAATGTGTCTACACCCTGTGTGAAAGAACAGTCATAAACTCCATTGCCATCCGTATAGGCTTCCACAGCTTTCTCACCATAAATCTCTCCACTAACCATAGATGCCAGCTTTTCATACGCTGCCTTAGCATTTTCCTCACCAACGAGCTCGCCACAGTTGTCAATCCAGAGTTTTTCATACTCATCTGAAAGGATCACCGGCCAGAGTTCCTGATATGTACCCGTCAGGTCAACAAGAAGCTGCTCTGCTGTTTGACTGTCATCCGCTGTCTCCGTCGCATCTGCAACTTCTTCTGCTGCCGTACTCTCTGATACCTCTGTGTTTTCTGTTGCTATGCTCTCTGATTCCATTGTGCTTTCTGTTGCTGCACTCTCTGATTCCGCTACACTCGCCGAAGTTCCGGCTGCCTCTGTACTCGCATCACCAGTGTCCGCATTTGCCCCGTTACCGGAATTTCCGCATCCGGCTGCCATGGAAAATGCCAATGTTGCTGCCAAAAACAGGTTCATAATTTTTTTCTTTTTCATGATAGATCCTCCTCAAACTGAAAATGCTGCAGTTAGTATTTTCTAACTGCAGCACTCATTCTAAAGGATTCAATTTTGATTTACAATTACTGAACGGTCTTTTTTCTATCCATTCAGACTTTTTTCCGATACTCCCTCGGCGGCATCCCATACTCCGCGCAAAAGGCAGATGTAAACTTATTCGGATTCAGATAACCGATCTGCGCAGCAATCTCCCCCACCGTGAGGCTGCTCTCTTTTAACAGCCGCTCCGCCACCTGCAGGCGGTACCGTTTCATGTAGGCATAGACAGAATCTCCGTAAACGCCCCGGAAACATTTTTTCATGACCGTCGGCGAAATTTCAAACCGCCCGGAAAGCACGTCGATCGTATAATGTTCACTGAAATGTGCCGTGAGAAAAGCATGGATCTGTTTGATCACTTCGATCTGGGTCTCAGAAAAATGTACATGCTCTTCCCTGTCCTCCATGGGGTTTAATTCTGTCAGCACCAAAAGCAGCTCTAAAACTTTTACCCGGATATAACCATGCCGGATTTTTTCAGGGACCGTATACAACTCTGAAAAAATATGTTCTATGGTTGAATTTGCCCGAATGATCGTAAAATCACGCATCCTGGAAAGTTCCCTGATCCGCTCTAAATCTACTGCCAGAAGCTCCAACACATTTTTCATCTCATCTGTGATCATGGAAAAATCAATGGTAACGGTAATACCGTGGTAATGGCTGGTCGGGAATTCCGACTGGTGCGAATTGTCCTGCAGGGAACAAAAAGACAGATCTCCGGCAGACATATAGCAATACTGATGCTCTCCAAACAGACACTCACTCCGTCCCTCCCTGCAATAGTTGATCTCCATCACATCAGAAGCAGGTTCCTGCTGTTTGTTGCAGTACGCCATGTGCATGTCATTGTAGACTAACTCCATGCCGGGAAACACCCGGTACAGCGTGATATCTCCCGTACCACTCTCATTTTCAAGATGAAAACAACTGCTGCTTCCATCGTCTTCGCTCTTTTCATGCACCGAAGCTCCATATAAACCGATGCTGGTAAATCCGTCTGCGGCTGGTGAAATGTCAGACTTGTCCTTATCCTGCTGTAATATATTTTTTGCAAATTCGTAGGGATTGTTCATCCGAACCTCCTTTGCAGCTTTCGTTTGCCATTAAATAACTGTTTCCAATGCTTTTATTTACAGACTTCCATATGTTCTAAGTATCAGACACATTCAGAACAGATCCAGCATATTATCCAGATATATTTCTTCCCTGACCTTTAACTGATACTCAGGTTTTGTCATATAATAGAGCAGGAACTCTAAGATCAGGGCGCTGCCAAGTCCCCTGCCTTCAATTTTGTTCTCATTTTTTTATACTTCTTAATAGAATCCATTTATATCTCTAACAGTGCCTCATCCCTGCAGCCTAATACCCGTGCCAGCCGGAATACATCGATGGCTTTCGTATGGTTGATATCTCTTTGTCTCTGCTCAAAAAGCTGTATCTGTCTGATAGAAACGCCTGATAATTCTGCCAGTTCGCTCTGCGAAAGCCCTGATGCTTTTCTGAGCCTTTTCAAATTTGTATCAACATAATATTCTTTCCACAATTCATTCAACCGTTCAACAAAATGCATAATATCCATCTCATGATATACCTCATACATATCACATATCTGGCTTGGTTTTATCACATTGTTAATCCTTGCAAATGTTCTGACGGTATACCACTGATAATATGCAAGAGCCCACCCTGTCCAATATTCCGGTGACTTATCTATAAACATCTGATCTTCCTGCTGTAAATATGGAAGACCAACGCTTACCACAACTTCCTTAACTATTTCGCAGCCTGTCTTTCCCGCAATATAGGTTGGATTTCCCTCCTGAAACTGCCGTGAAACATCTGACACCAGAAACATGCTGTAATATTCATCTATGTCCATGTCACATGTATTAACGGCAAAGTCAAACATATCCCCTAATATTCTCTGTGCCAGATTAATATAATCATCTGGATAGGCGCGCATCTCCATTTTCCATGCCCTCCCTCATAATGTCAATGATATACAGCTCATGATACGTAGCATCGGCTCTTTTTCTGACCCTGTATTCTTTCTTTGCCTCCCGTTCTCTTTCTCTCTTTTTAGAATAATAGATCTCACAGGAAACATTTTCTTTATCTATAAATTTGATCTGTCGAAATGCTTTTTCACTCTTGAGGACAATTTGTTCCCCTAATTTTCCAAGTCTCATGGCCTCTGATAATTTTTCCAACGAAATCGTACCCGCCACAAAATCCTGTGCAAAAGAAAAATAGGAATCATCTGCCCGGTATCCCCTGATCACATCATACGCTGATATATCAATCAGAAAATGTTTTTTTACATATTCTTTTGCTTCTTCCGCTATCGTTCCATTTTGCCAATAGGTTCTGTTATCCGCAAGAATCGCAAGCCAGTTTAAAATATTGTATTTTGGGTCATTCAAATTGAGTACATTCAGTCCCGACATATCAAATTCATAGATATTCACATATCCGTCATGATTTTTCGCACATGCCCACTCTCTGGCTAATTCTATATCTTCCGTGCAATAAAATCCTCTGCCGTAGTCGTTATTACGCATGCCTTTTCCATATTCCGGAACTTCTATAATGTTTTCTGAACCATGATATAATCTTAATTTCATGTGAGCACCCTCCAGACCTGTATTCCTCAACGGCTTGTATATAATTATATCGCTATTGCGATACTTTTTCAAGCATGGCTACCTTCAGACCAGTTTCCCTCAATGGTTTGTATATCATGACTGCCTACAGCTACAGTCCCAGCTTCCGGTACCGGTTCACGCACGCAAACACTTCCTGCTTTCTTGGCATTGCAAGTCCGCAAGGAAGATAACTGCTCTCGCAGACGGCTGCGATTCCTTTCTTCTGCAAAACATCCCAAAGCGCATCGACCGCCTGTGTCAGTGTATGTTTCCCATCAAAAAAGTGGATCTGCATATATTTTAACATATACCCCAGTGATGCAAGCTGTTCCGTATCCATAAGCTGTTCCACATAGCGGACGTCTATGACTTCCCGGTTGATGGAAATAGAATCCTTTCCCATCGTTTTCATCTTTAAGCGGTTGTCCTCACGAAACATCCGGTCAGGCTTTACTTTTCTATCAAAATCAGGCTGCTTTGACGGAGCAATGTCCTGTTTTGGAAGCGGGAACTCTGCCGCTGCCTGCTTTGCTGACTCAGTGATCTCAATCGGCTCGTAACGGTTCATCTGGATGATGCAGTCTGCCTTGTGAAAATAGGAACCGGAGCTTCCGGCAACAAGAACCGTTGAAATACCATATGTGTGATACAGTTCCTCCACACGGTCAATAAAAGGCACGATCGGCTCTGCATCACGGTTGACCACACGCTGCATCAGCTCGTCACGGATCATAAAGTTCGTTGCACTGGTATCCTCGTCGATCAGAAATGCTTTTGTGCCCGCCTCCATCGCCTCGATTACATTCGCCGCCTGCGACGTGCTTCCGCTGGCATCTTCCGTATAAAAGGATACCGTATCTTTCCCATTCGGCAGGTCATGAATAAACATGGAAATATCCACGTCACGGATGCTTCTTCCATCCTCGGCACGGATTTTCATCGCTGTATCGTCCGTGATGACATACTCCCTGCCATCCCCTGCAATGTGGTTATAGACACCTGTCTCAAGCGCTTTTAACAGTGTTGATTTTCCATGGTAACCACCGCCTACGATCAGCGTGATGCCCTTCTTTATTCCCATTCCGGTCAGTTTTCCGTGGTGTGGCAGCGTCAGCGTGACGGAGAGACTTTCCGGTGACTGAAAACGCACTGCATCCTTCATCGGTCTGCCGGAGACACCGGACTCCCGCGGCAGGATCGCACCATCCGCCACAAACGCACAGAGTCCCATCGGATTTAACTGCTCCCTGATATATTCCTGATCCTCGGCGAGATCTGCTGCTGCCTCTACCGCTTCTTTTTTCAGTGAACGATAATATAGAGAACCTTTCACACACTCCGGCAGAAAATCAAAGAAAATCTTTTCGAGTTCTCTTGCATTGACCGTTCTCCCGTTTGCCGGAAAACCGATCTCCATGCGCAGCACAATATCGCCGTTTTTTGCATCCATCTGACAGGCACTGCGCTCTAACACTTCCTGTCCCGGACGGCTGACCGCCATAAGACCGCTCTTTCCGGAACCTTTCGCTTTAAAGGAAACTTTCTCGACTTGGCGCGCAAACTGGCGCAGCAGATAATCCTGCACAGCGATTCTTCTGCAGTCTTTCTGATAAAGATGTTCCGGAAATCCCGCCTGTTTTCCACGGACATGGATGCTTACCTTCGATGGTGCTGCAAACGGATCTCCCTGCACATGGTCAATGGAAAGCACATATCCAGGAAACTCATAAGTCCCCCTTGTGTCCTTATATGCCGGATAACCTTTATGGTCGATACGCTGTAATAAATTTTTTAACTCTGCTGCTGTCTGCATAATTCCCTCCTGCTAAAAAAGCATACTTTCCTGCTCTATCGTACAACCGGTTTTTAAAATATAATCCTTAAGTTCTTTTAATTCTGCCGGAACTTCTGTGTCCCTTACTTTTTGCAAATATTTTTCATCCCGTTTTTCCCCATATTCCTGATATTTGAAAAACGTCTCCCCATCCATTGCAAGCGGTTTCACATCCGGAAAAATTTTCTCTTTTATATTCATAAATATACGGATTCCGCCATAATCTAAGTCACTGGTATGAAAATACTCTGCCCCCTGCTCTCCCAGACACTCCCTGAGATTTTTCAGGAAAAGCCTCTCTTTCGGTGAGAAAAAACCGTGCGAATAGACAAGCAGCGTTCCCTCTTCATATGACATTTCCATAAAATTGGCTTTATTTTCAACCGTTACAATTTTTCGAATTGTCTGCTCCGGCAATAGTTTTGCATATTTTAATGTCTCTGCATTTAAGATCGTACCATAGGCAAACAGGGCGGTATCAATTTTGTTTCCTGCAAGTTCAAACTGCAGCGAACCTTTGACAGAAAGTTCCTGATGGTATGTCTCAATCCCAATTTCCGATAATACTTCGTCATTTCCCATAACTTCTTCGTCAGCATCCACATCCGGGCAAAATTTTCTCGCATCCGAAATAATTTTATCCTGGACTGCTCTCTGAAATGATTTTGAATTTTTCAGGTATTTTTTACTGAATATCCGTCTTGAAACCGGTTCCTCTATCTCATTTAATCCGGCTAACGTGTTAAAATAAATTTCCTTTGTTTCTTCATCTTTGCATATTTTCGGAATTTTTTCACGTTCCAGGTCATTTTCCAGCTCCCCAATACATTGATCGATCCATGGTTTCCAGGTCTGCTGGCGCCCTCTTAATTTCTGTAACTCCTGACGAAGTTTCAAAAATGGTTCAAAATAGCGCTCATATTTTGGCACCCGCCCATCCATTTCATAAAATCTCGGAATATCAGACAAACGATATACGATCTGCTCTAGTTCACTTCCCCTTGTGTACCATCCACTTATCTTCTGCCCTTTTCCATCCTGTAACAGATGACGTGCCTGCAACTCTAAAACCTGCCTGTTCAGCTCTGTTTTTCCGATTTCATCATACAGCGCCTGAACGATCCTGATAGAACGTTTCCCATCATTTTGCCCCTGATTAGGATATTTTCTCCAATCAGTATCGCCATGTTCATAATCATCAAGGATCACCTGAACGATACTGGTTCTTGTCTCTTTTTCCTTCTCCTTCTTCAACCGCTCTTACTCCTCCTCCACAACCAACTGTGAAAAATCCTTTTTCTCAAACTCCTGAATCGAAATGCTCTTCTTATTCGGATTCGCATAAACGAATGTCTTATCTACATTTTCAATGTAATTCTGGATCTTATCGTTTGTTGCACTGATGATCGCCTGAAAACCAAGCCCGCGGATGAGCTCGATACAGCTCGCCACTTTCTCTGCATCCATCTTGGAAAATGCCTCATCTAAAACAACAAGACGGATCGTCGGACGTCTTGTCAGTCTTGCAGACAGATTGATATGGTATGCCTGCGCAAAACTTGCAAGCAGTGCAATGTAAAGCGGGTTCTGTCCCTCACCACCGGAATTTTTCTTGATCATCTTGCTAAGACCAATGACAAGACGTTCGTCACCTTCCACGATCTGTTCCATCTCAAATGAAAGATACGTACGGTAATCTGCATACTTCACCATGTTCTGTTTTGCCTCATCAAGTTCCTGCTGCGTGGCATTTTCCGGCGGAATAAAGATATGGATCAGATCACTCATCAACATACCGTATTTATTTTCATGCTCCATCGAAAACAGATTCATTTGATGCTCCATCGGCGATGCAAGTGAGGACGGATCGATATCTAAGTCCTCATCCATAAACATATCATAAAATGCGCCGTCGGCTCCCTTATTTCTCGTGATCTTAAACTGATAGCGGTCTTTACCAAAATTCAGGTTGCGGATGATACGGTTTAATTCATCCCTGCGCACATAGGCTTCTTTGATAGCGCTGCGGATCTTGTATACAAAATCCTCCTTAAAATGCTCCACTGCTGCCTTTGCCTGCTCAGCCGCTTTTTTCTGGTATTCTTCCAGTTCATTGCAGGAAAGCTCCGAGAGCAGGCTGTCATAATCGTCATTATTCTCTGCGCTCGCTGAGAAATCACGTTTTGGATGATTCTGAAGATAATTCATACGTACATCCACCAGTTTATTTTTCTGTACATCACACTGACCGGACACCTGTTCCATTTCTCCCTGTGTCGATGCTTTCAGGCTGTCATACTTCTTATTTTTCTGCCCGGCAATATAAACCTCAAATGCCTCTTCTTCCGCAGCGGAACCGCGAAGTTCTCTTTTTTTCGTAAGAAGTTCCTCATTTTTTGTAATGAAATCACTGCTGTCTTTTTCAATGGCATCTTCTTTTTTCCGGATCTGGTATTTTAAGTCATCGATCTTATCTTCCAGATCTTTTTGTTTTTCGTGAATCTCTTCTGCCTGTTTCTTTAAGATCTCAACCGTACCGGCACCGATCTCTGCCATTTTCTTTTCTGTTTTTGCCTTTTGTTTTTCCTTTTCTTTCTTCTCCGAAAGATCTGATATCAGGTTCTGGTATTCCTCGACTGTATCATTTAAAAATTCCTGGGCAAGAATATTTTTCGCCTCTGTCTCGCGCTCTCTGTATTCTGCTCTGTCCTGCTCTAATTTCTCCAGGCTGGCTGCAAGTTCCTTCTGGCGCTGTTTCTTACTCTTTTCACCAATATATACATGTTTCTTATAATTGTCCGGATTTAAACGGCGTAACTGATAACTCTGGTATAATAAACAGTCTGCCGTCACACCGATCTTGCACTGGCGCAGTTCGTCCACCGAAGTACACTTGATGACATTTCCGAGTAAGAAGTCCACAAATGTCCTCACATATGGCTCTTTTGCTTCTACTTCTTCTGCAAGCGCATTGTCTTTTACGCGCCAATCCTCCTGCATCAGTTTTTCCGTATCCACTAAAGATACACGGAAGAAACGCTTCTCGTCGAGTGTTTCGTATACTTCCATCGCCTGTTTGACATAGGCAGGCTCCACGATCAGCGCAAGTTTGTTCCAGGAAAGATAACCCTCGATCGCATTACGCCATGTTTCATCTTTAATATCAATGAGATCTGCAAAAATACGGACCTGGATATTTTTTCCGGTCAGTTCAGAAAGTTTTCTTGCAATTTCGGATCTCGCAAGTTCTAACTCTCTCGGATATGCTTTTTTACCAAGTTTTAACTCTGTGAGTTCTTTCTCTAACACATCCGCTTCTTTATTCATGGAACGGATCTCCGAGGAAGCCTCCTGCCTGTCCTTTTCCGCCTCTTTCTGTACTTCGACCAGGCTTCGTTTCAAACGTTCGATCTCCTCTCCGGTGATCGTGCCTTCTTTGAACTTCTCGATATCCCATAGAATCTGATTCGAAACGATATCTACATCTTCCCAGCCGTTTAATCTTGCACAGATACCATCCCACTTGTTTTTACTTCGCTCTAAAAGGCTTAAGTTTTCTTCCAAACTCTTTAACTGCTCTTCTAATCTTGCATAACCGGTTCCGGCGATCTGCTCATTGATCTCGCCGTATTCTTTTTCATAATTTTCTTTTACCTGAAGCAATTCTGTAAGACTTTCATTCTGCAGTACGACATCCTTTTTCCAGTTTTCCACACGCTGCTGCATTTCCTCTATGGTCTGCTCTAACTGTAAGATCGTCAGTTTGTCCATCCGGTAACGGCAGTTTAACAGTTCTTTTTTCTTCTCCTCCATCACCTGATACTGTGCACTGATCTGCTTTAATTCTTCGATTTCCTGCATCGTGGCTTCGATCTTACGGCACATTCTGCCATAAAGCATCGCCCCCTCCTGCATGTCCTCGATATGGATGTCCTGCTCCATGCAGATATATTCTTTTACAAAATCCTCTAACCGGATATTCATTTTAAATGGGATCGCACGCTTAAACAGGCGCGGGAATTTTTCCATATCCAGTCCGCCTAAATAGACATCATAAAGGTTTCTGCGGAATCTCTCATTATTAGAAGTGTAAAACATCTCATCTTTTGGGAAATTCTGCTGTAAATAGCTGCGCACTTCACTGATCGTCATTGCGCGGCTCTCTGTCCGGTAATCCCCCGGGATCAGCTCGCCCTTATGCCAGAAAAACAGCCTGTTTATCTCATTGGTAGCGGTCTCCACATCAAACACAACACCGATACATTCTTTTTCTTTTGTGATCGTCTGTTCCATCTCAAGAACGATCGTCGTGGAAAAGTTTTTGTTTCGCTTATACTCTGCCTGATTATTCTCACCAATGTTGATCATGCCGCGCAGATACTCGATCAGGCTTCGGTCAGAATCATCTGCCGCTGCCTTGTTGAAAAATCCACGTCCATCCGTGTTCGCATAAAGCACGATCTGCATCGCATCGATTACGGTGGACTTTCCACTGCCGGAATGTCCGGTAAAAAAATTGATGCTCTCGTTTAACCCTAACACCTTACGGTCAATATAATGCCAGTTATTGAGGCAGATTCTGGTAAAAACTTTATATGCCTGATTCATCTGTTCCATCTTCTGTCTCTCCTTCCTCATCCACATTCATTTCTTCTGGTTCAAGATCACTTTCTTCATCCGTCATATCATTTTCTGAAAGTGCTTCCTCACTGTTCCACTCCAGATTCTCCTGACCGGCTACCTCATCACTTTTTACCTCATCAGAAAAACTGCCGAGCAGCCCGTTTACATCCTCCCGCATCAGCACTAAATTGATGCACGGATAGATCATGATCCTCGTATTTTCAAGCTGTTCTTCGAACACATCCAGAAATTCTACCATCTGATATTTCTTTAAAATAGCAAATGCTTTTTTTATCTCAGTCATGGAGGACGGACCTTTGATCAGACGGAACTCTCCTGCTTTTCCATTCAGTTCTCCAAACGTCGTTATAACATTGACACTGGAGGAAACTGCCGCCATCTTTTCGTCGTAGATCAGTTTTAAAAGCAGCAGGTAAATCGTTGCAAGTTTCGGCAGTTTCTCCCCGATTCCGTCTGTTCCCTCCAGATAAATGATTCCAAGCTCTGTATCCTGGCTTAGTTTTATCCCTGCAACCGCAAAATACTCCGTCAGAAATTCCAAATGCCTGTCGCAAAAATCGTACATGCGATCCGGCATCATGCGTCCGTATTTTTTATCATATTTTCGTTCCGGCAGAAATGTCTGGGAGAGCAATGTTCTTATCACTTCCTGCATCCGCTCCACATCCTGCGTATTTAACTCTTCGTAACCTTCAAACATTAATTCTGTTCACTTTCTATTGATTTTTGCTTTGTGCTAAAAGTCATTTTCGGATAACAATAATTGCCATTCTGAATCTGACTATCCTCCACCTGTACCCGGTATCTGCTGTTTTTGCGCATACTGATATCGTAGGCAAGGATCAGCTTTTCAAATGACTCATCATCCGCTATATCCATATGTTCTGTTTCTAAAATACCATCTGTCATCTTCTCTTCGATGAACTCTTCGATCTGTTTTGCCGTATAACGGTGTTCAATCTTATTTAAGCGCAGTACATCTTCCCTGGAAAGCTCTGCATCTTCCTCTTCTTCCTGCAGATCATCCTCAAATTTTCTGCGGCGTCTTCTCTTATAAAGAGGATTATCACTCAAAACATCAAAAGATGACAGATTCATGTGCCCCGCCACTTCTTTTAACATCTCACTCTGTTCACTTTCCGTCTCAGCCGCTCCAAGTCTGTTCAAAAGCAGGATCAGCATACCGTGACGCTCTGTCTCATCACTGAGCAGATAATTTAACCGGCTCACAGTTGCACGGATATACTTGCTGTGTTCTTTGTCCATGTTTGAGATCCGGTGTTCAATGTCATCAAATCCACGCTCGATCTGGTCGATCAGATCCAACACATCTTCCTGTCTGTTTCTTCTCGCATGTAAAAATGGCAGATCCTCTTCTGACCGCTGCGGTTCAAGTACAGAAGACCTGCTTCCTGCATTTTTCTGCTCCATGCGCTGTTTCTGCCGGATGCGCTCCACCCAGACGTCATCCTCCCGCATTTCCTTTAACCAGCGTTTAATGTCCATTTTATAAATATAAAAATTGTCACTCGTCTTTAAAATGTGGTATTTGCGTCTGACAACTTCCTCCACATAGCCCTCTAAATGCTCCTTTAACAGTTCGTCGTAAGACTGTTTGTTCAAAAGGCGTTCAAAAAATTTATCCATGTTGTGCAGCATATCCTGCAGTGCCTTATTCAGTTTTCTGGTATTGACAAGTGCTGTCTTTAACATAGCAAGATTCATGCGGTGGTCATTCTTAAAAGAAAAAAGAGTCGCATAAACATTCTGGATATAAAGATCCGTGTCATCTAACGGTTCGTCCGCTAATTTTTCAAATGCCTCGATCATCACTGCCGCATAATCCGGTATGACGATATTGGTAGTCATTGCCTCATAATCTTCAATTTTTCTAAGCCATTTTGCGCGTACCAGCCAGTTTAGGATTCGTCCCGGCAATGCAGTTTCTACATCTTCCTCTGTCTCATTATCCTCTCTCATAAAGGCATAACGACGAGAGGAGCACATGTCACTTAAAATCTGGACACATGCTTCTCTGCTTAAAAAGTAATTGTTGTACTGGTATTCGTCATTGATGGTCAGAAGTGCTTCTATATAGATGTCCCGGTTTACGGACCGGAACAGGCCCCAGAAAGATGCTGGGATGTCGTATATCAATTTCACGTTATTCTTTCCTTACTATCATTTCTTACAATCTCATGATACACTGCTTATCTGTATCTGCACACGTCTTATTTTTGCACAATGCATGCAGCATATCCGTCTGCACACACTTTATCTGGTGCGTGATTCATGCAGCATATCCATCTTCATCTCGTAATATGCCGGACTCATATCCAGATAATGTTCATGTGGATTTTCAAAACGCTGTTCTTCTTCCCACACTTCGGTATTAAGCTGTTTTTCCACATAAGCTCTGATATCTTCTAAGGTTTCCGGCTCCACGATACGTTTTCCTGCCTTTACGACCTGCTGCTGAAGTTTTTTCGCTGTGCAGTTTTCAAAAGAACGGTTTTTCCATGGTTTTACCGGATCCGCATAGCGGTATGGCACAGACATATCAACTTTCTCTCCTGCCTTTGTGATCAGATCCGCAACGGAGTGTCCTGCTTCATCATAGATACGGTACACATCTTTGAGTCCCGGATTTGTGATCTTCTCCACATTTTCTGAGATCTTGATACGCGGAGCAAATGTACCGTTTTCCTCCACTGCCGAAATCTTATATACGGCACCAAAGACAGGATCTGATTTTGCAGTAATCAGACGTTCACCGACACCAAAACTGTCGATCTTTCCGCCCTGCTGTAAAATGGATGTAATCGTATACTCATCTAAGCTGTTTGAAACAACGATCTTGCAATCCTCTAATCCCACATCATCTAACATCTTACGGATTTTTTTGGAAAGGTATGCAAGGTCACCGCTGTCGATACGGATTCCCTTTAATCTTTTTCCCATCGGCTCTAAAACTTCTTTTGCCACACGGATCGCATTCGGGATACCGGAACCGATGACATCATAAGTATCCACTAAAAGCACTGTCCCATCCGGATAATTCTCTGCATAATGTTTAAATGCCTCAAATTCATCCTTATAATACATCACCCAGCTATGTGCCATGGTCCCGCTGACCGGAATATCAAACATCTGACCGGCAAGCACAGTTGCCGTTCCGACAGCGCCTCCGATATAAGCAGCTCTGGCGCCATAAACTGCAGCATCCATATTATGGGCACGGCGTGCACCAAAATCAGAAACTGCACGTCCCTCTGCCGCACTCACGATACGTCTTGTTTTTGTTGCGATCAGCGACTGATGATTGACCTGTGCAAGCAGTGCTGTCTCAATAAGCTGTGCATCGATTAACGGTGCAACTACCGTAATGACCGGCTCATTCGGGTACATGATCGTTCCTTCCCGGAACGCATAAATATCACCGCTGAATTTAAAATCTTTCAGATAAGTGAGAAAATCTTCGGTAAAAATGTGAAGTGAACGGAAATATGCAATGTCCTCCTCATCAAAATGAAGATTTTCAATGTACTCCAAAATCTGCTCTAATCCTGCAAAGATCGCAAATCCACCGCCGTCCGGATTACTGCGGTAAAATACATCAAATGCAACTCTCGTATCCTTGTCCTGATCGTTAAAATAACCATTTGCCATCGTCATTTCATACAGATCCATCATCATTGTAAGATTTCTTGTTTCACTCTGTTTCATCATAATCCTCCATGCCTGCACCTTGCTGCGCAGGGTGTATTTCCTATCGTTTCAATTCCGATAACAGTTCTCTTTTCCGTTTTCCGATCAGAAGCTGTTCATTATATGTCATATACCGATCACAGGTATGCTCCGCCAAAAACATTGCCGCTTCCGGTGACAAGGTCAATTCTGTCACAAACACAACCATCTCCTCACCATCCTCAAATGCCTGTTCCATAAAATCAAATGCATGCTCTAACGCATCCGATGCATCCTGCTCTGATTCCTCTAATGTCTCTCTTTGGATATCAAATCCTGTCTTCGCCTGCGCAAAACTTTCCTTTGCATCCAGACCTTTATCCGGCATATTTTCTTTCCAGAGAGCAAATATCTGTTCCCATCCGGCTGCCTGTGCCTTCGTACAAAGCTCCGCCTGTTTTTCTGCTTCTACCATTGCCATTTTCTCCTCAAGCAATGCCTGATAACAGTCTGCCGGTGCTTCGCCCTCTTTCAGATGTCTTTGATATTCTTTTAAAAATTCATACCAGTTATCCGTGATCTTTTTCTTTTCCTGCACTTTTACAAAAAATGCAGACAGACCATCCAGCAAAAGATTGACCACACTCAGTCTCTCATCGAATGATGCCGCGTAAATCCTTGCAAATGTCTCCGGTCTTATCCTGCCCGCAAGGATATCTGTGATCCCATAGTCATCCCGGTACTTGCGGTACAGTTCAAAATATGCCGCTGCATCTTCCGCCACATCCTCATGATGGATAAACTCACGGATGACACCCTCATCCACCGGCAGATCCATCTCCTCATAAACCTGCATCAGATTGCTCAAATCTTCCCAGCCACGCGCTGTCACAAAGCGGATACCATCCACATCTGCCTCCACGCGGTAAAAATTTTTCTGTCTGAGTTCCAGATAACTTAAAATGGCATTGTGGAGATGTTTTGCCCTCGCATATTCTTTCCATACCTTATAATCAGCCTCAATATTCAGATAACGCACACGATCTAAGGTGACCATATCAAAATCGCGGACTGACTTGTTGTATTCCGGCGGGTTTCCGGCTGCAACGATCAGCCAGCCTTCCGGGATCGCCTGGTTGCCAAACGTCTTACACTGTAAAAACTGCAGCATCGTCGGCGCCAATGTCTCTGAGACACAGTTAATCTCATCAATAAACAGGATTCCCTCTTTCTGCCCGGTTTTCTTCATCTTGCGGTAAATACTTGCAATGATCTCACTCATGGTATATTCCGTAACAGAATATGTCTTTCCTTCAAAAGACTCCTCTTTTATCATCGGAAGTCCGACTGCACTCTGTCTCGTATGATGAGTGATCGTATAGGCGACCAGTCCGATCTTACACTCTGCGGCGATCTGTTCCATGATCTGCGTCTTTCCAATGCCGGGCGGTCCCATCAGAAGGATCGGACGCTGTCTGATCGCAGGGATACGGTACTCTCCCTGTGCGTCTTTCGCAAGATACGCCATCACCGTATGCTTAATTTCTTCTTTTGCCTGTTTTATATTCATTTTCGAAATCTCGTTCCTTTATTTGTTCGCCTACTATCTTAATACATTTTTGCTGTTTTTCCAATCATTTTTGGATTTTATTTCAAAAAAAGACAGGCAAACACAATCTTTACGATTTGCCTGCCTGCTTTTTCATACTATACCCTTATCTTCCTTCAAGATTCTTAAGAATCACATCCATATCATACTCCGGTGCCATCTGCAACCCAACTTTTAACGATGCTCTTACATCGAGAACATTTCTGTTCCTAATCAGCAACACCTTATTCAGCATACTTCATCATTGCATCCACGATCTCCGGGTATCTCCAGGTAACTGTCTTACGGTCAAGAAGTCCAAATAACTCTCCGTCCCCTGTGAATGCATTATTATCCCACCAGTTGCAGCTCATGCCGTAAGCGCGTGCTGCAGCAACATAGTATGCAGTACAATCTACACGGCTCTGCAGGTTTCCGTTTTTGTCACGGGAACCGAACTCTCCGATCATAACCGGTATCTCATTACTGATGTATTTTGCATACAGTTTTTCCATCATCTGATCGATATCATTGGTACTTGTCTTGTCGGAAGCATCAAAATGATCTGTGCTCTCATTTTCCGCTGCAGCCTGCAGTGCAAAATGATATGGGATATAAGCATGCACAGAAACAATGATCTTCCCATCATTTCCGGCAGTATCTGACGGCAGTACAAACTTGTCATTTAAGACTCCGTCCGCCGACGCATCATAACCCGGCACCATCAGATAGCGTATAGCATTATTGCCTCCGGTTTTCCGCACAACATCCACAAAGTTCTGGTTCCATTCATTGATACATTCTACTGCCTCCACACATTCCGCAGCATTCATATCCAGCCACCACTCATGATCAGTATCTTTCAGCCGCGGCTCGTTGATGCTCTCAAAGATCACATGATCATCATAACCTCCAAAGCGGTCGGCAAGCTGCTCCCAGATGGATGTCATGTAGGAAAGAGACTGTTCTAAATGCTCTTTATCCGGATAACAGTATTCGAGATCCGTATCATGATGGATATTTAAGATCACATACATATCGTTATCTATCGCATAATCTAAAACTTCCTGCACACGGTCAAGCCATGCCGCACTGATCGTATATTGATCCCCGGATACATGATTATGCCATGATACCGGCAGACGCAGCGTCTGAAATCCTGCTGCTTTCACTGCATCGATCATCTCTTTTGTTGTCTTTTCACCGCACCATGACCACTCAATACTAAGTTCATCCTCTTTCTGCGCATTTGTAATTGCATCAAATGTATTACCGAGATTCCAGCCGACTTTCATATTCCGCACAAATGCCATTCCGTCTGTATCCGGTATCTCCTTCGGTTCGATCACAACTTCTGGTATTGTCACCCCAGCATCCTCCATTTCTGTCTCTGAATTATCCTGTTCTGCCACCACATCTTCTGTTGACACGTCTTTCACTTCTGTATCTTCTGCATTTTCATTCTTTTCTGCCGCCACATCAGCAGCACTTCCGGTCTCTGTTACTTTATCCGCCGGATCTCCTGTTCCACAGCCGCTAAGCAGCATACATCCTGCCACGCACAAGGCGGCTAACTTTCCCAATTTATTTAACTTCATAACAATCTCCATTTCAGAGGAACTTATCTTCTTCCGATCTCCGTATCGGATTCCCCTGTTACACTGTGTTCCTTGATATATGTTACAATCTCGTCTGCTGTTGTAAATGCAAGACCGACATAACTGTCCGCAGCACCGTAGTAAATTGCAATTCTTCCGGTTGCAGAGTCGTGGATCGTTGCACATGGGAAGCAGACATTCGGAACAAATCCGCGTTCCTCATACCATTCTTCCGGTGTCAACAGGAAATCCGTACAGCGGTATTTTACGATAGATGGATTTTCTTTATCTAAGATTGCTCCGCCGATCGAGTATACATATCCGTTACAGGTTCCACTGACACCATGATAAAACAGCAGCCAGCTATCTTCCAATTCGATCGGTGCTGCTCCGCCGCCGATCTTTAAAGACTCCCACCATTCATTGCCGCGTCCCATCACATGACGGTGTTTTCCCCAGTAAGTAAGATCTTTGCTCTCACTGATAAAGATATCACCAAACGGTGTATGTCCGCTGTCGGACGGTCTTGACAACATCAGGAAATTTCCATTTACCTTACGCGGGAACAGCACTGCATTCCGATTAAATGGCAGAAATGGATTTTCAATCCTGGTAAATGTCTTAAAGTCCTTTGTCTTAGCCATTCCGATCGCTGCACCATAAAAATCGCCACACCAGATAATATAATAGGTATCTTCTACTTTTACCAGCCGCGGATCATATGCATATACCGGCATAAAATCGTTTCCGTCTTCATCGACAAAGCGTACTTTATCTTTCTCAAAATCCCAGTGAATACCATCTTCACTTCTTCCTAAATAAACATATGGTATTCCATTTGTCTGCTCCCCGCGGAACACACCGATGAACTTTCCTTCATACGGTATGACAGCACTGTTAAAAATCCTTGCCACCCCTTCTACCGGATTTCTTCCAATGATCGGATTCTCCTTATAACGCCATACCGGCGCATTCACGATTTTCTCCGGTCTCTCCTGCCACGGCATGTTTGGCACTGCCGGACTGATCATTTTTACATTTCCCATCTTGCTCCTCCATTCTGCACAGACTTTCATTTTATATTTTTATTTTGTATCTAAAACCTGTGCGATCCTTCTCCATTTTTATTCATAGCGGCATCTGTTTTCTGCCGTTTCTGAATCATTTCATTTATACCCCTGTCAACCGCTTTTTACGGTATCTCTGACTGATTTACGGCTCTGTCGCCGATTAACAGTCATTTCGAAACCGTTACGGCTCCGCCACTCTTCCGGTTGATTCCCGGATCACGATATGACCACTTACCACACGTCTCACAAATGTTTCTCTTTTTTCATTGAGGCGTTCTAATAAAAGTTCTACTCCCTCAGATGCCATCATAGCGATATCCACATCCACAGTCGTGAGTCCCGACGCATTACGCCGGATGAACGGATAATTATCAAAACCTGTGACCGAAATATCCTCCGGCACACGATACCCCATCTTTTCTAACTTTTCGATCAATATACATGCTATCTCATCATTATTGCAGACAAATGCCGTCGGCATATCTTCCGGCAGAACCAGTTCTTTAAATAACCGATCTGCTCCCCTGTCCTCTATCAGATAGTCCTCCCTGTAAGGGATGTTGTAATGATGTAATGCCCTTCTGTATCCCAAATACCGGTCCATGATACTCGTGGTAGCATCAATAGAACCAACATAGGCTATTTTTTTATGTCCAAGTCCGATCAGATACTCTGTCATCTTGTATTCTGCACTGATATTGTCCATACTGACGGAATCCGTCTCCATGGAAAGATCATAGAAATCCATATAGATCATCGGTAGATTAGTCTGTCTGAGTTTTTCCAGATACGATTCATCCAGCTCCCCCATTAAGATCATCCCGTCTAACCGGTTGTCGTCCACGATCTGTGGCAGGATCATCATTTCCTGCATCCGCGTATCAGCCAGTTCAAGCATTGTCGCATAATCATAATTGGTCAGACATTTTGCAACACACTGATACATTTTCACATAAAAAGCATTGCTCGTATCATCTGTATAATAGGAAGGGATAATTACACCAACATTATAATTTTTCCCCTCTTTCAATCCTTTTGCCCCAAGGTTATAACGATATCCAAGCCTGTCGGCTTCTTTTTTTATTTTTTCACGAAGTTCCTCACTGACTCCAGCTTTTCCCGTGAGTGCCTTCGATACGGAAACGATGCTTATTCCCAGCTTTTCCGCAATATCACGCATAGTCACGTTTGCCATCTGAATTCCTCCTAAAAACCGCTTACCGGTAATACCATTTTTCTTCGTCTTCTTTTGTTTCCGGTTTTGCCATATATTTTCTCAAAATCCTCTCCATAAGGAAACTTCCCACATAACAGCATACACCCGGCATAACAAAGATCATCGGAACCGGGATCAATAATGCAGACACTATGCCGGCTGTTACGATCAGTAAAAGTAAAATAGTCGTCGGAAAATGTTTAAAGACCATAAACAATGCCAGTTTAAAGCACGAAAATGCATCCATCGTAAATCTCGACAACACCGGGAACAGATAAAGCACGATCCCTGCGATCACAAACGCAAGTAACAGATATACCATTTCAAGCGCCCCTGCCATGATCGATATCTGCTTTACCGTATAACTGTGATCAAGCCACAACACTGCCGCTAACACAAGAAAAATAACCGTCAGCAGTATCCCCGTTTTTAAATTCTGCCGGTAAGAACGGATAAACTCTTTTGACACATATCCTTCCTCACACCGCACAGCTTTTACCATTGCATAATACATTGCGATCGTCGATGTTCCGATCGTAACAACCGGAATGCATCCGATCAGCCATAAGACCGACACCAGAAGTATATTTCCAATCTTATTCGTTACCTTAAAAAACTTCGTCTCCGGTCCAAACATACTATTCATACTTTCTGTCCCTTTCCCTGAAAAAAATTCTGCAAGATAAATATCGGTCAGATATTTGTTTTGCACAATTCTTTTCGCCGGAATATTTTAATTCCGATCCGGATTACAAATGGTTAGTTATACCACGCAGCGTTTGGCAGATTGATAAAGGCACAGATTATTTTGTGACTTTGGAAGAGAATTAGAAAATCTTAGTATACCTGTCAACATACAGTGTTGTGCTGCCACGGAAGGCAGCGCAAGTCTTAATGTGCCATGGAAGGCACATTTAAGACGTACACGTCACTCTGCCATAAACTATATCAGGTATACTTAGTTTTTCTTATTCTCGTACATTGGAACAAAATCAGCAGTGACTTTATCAATCTGCCAATCACTCAACATGGCATACCATTTGTCATCCGAATCAGAATCACATATTACTGGATCTTTAATGTATCAATCTCATCCTGTAAGATCTGTTTGTTAGACTCAATCGCCTGTGATACTGTGCTGTCGCCATTTACAACATCACCGTAAAATACTTTGCTGACTGCACCCTCAGAGTCAATACTGTTCCAGAGATCATTGTTTGCAAGTGCACCAAGTTTGTTTGCAAGTGCAACCTGATCCTCATCAACGAAACCGGACTCAAACCACTCAGGATCATCACGGTAAGAAATATCATCATGATACCAGTTCATCATCTCCTCAAATACACAGTAAACAGAAGTTGCATCCTCAACACCAACCGGAATCATGTAGTTGTTTGTGATCATAGCAGGTGTCATGCTTCCATCTCCGCTTGGTCCAACCGGTGCCGGGCAGATTCTCATATCAAAATCATGATTGTCGATCTCCTGGATTAAGATCCATGGCTGTGCAAATGCGAAAGCTACTTTTCCGGAAGAGAAAGCTAAAAGATCGTTGTTCCAGTCATCCTGATAAGGTCTTGCAGATTTATCTACATTGTATAACTGATCGATAAAGTTGAATGCCTCAACTGTCTTAGGATCACTTAAACCTTCTGTGTCGGAATCTGCGATCGTAGCATTGTTCGATGCGCAGAAGCCCTGAACCGTCAGTGTCCATGCGCTGCCGTATCCATATACATCCATGTTGCCGTCACCGTCAGTATCCTGTGTGCATGCTTTTGCGTATTCTGCGAATTTATCCCAGGTCCACTCTCCTTTTTCTGCAAGGGATTCCGGAGCCTCTAAACCTAAGGAATCGATCATGGCTGCATTGTATGTCATATACATTGCGCCGGATGGGATCGTGGTTGATTCATGGAATAAATAATCATCATTACCAAGCAGGTTCTGTTTTGTAAATACGGTTCCGTCTGTCATGATATCAGAATCAGCCGGTGCATAATCAGAAATTTTCTGTACATATCCGTTTGCAACCGGTGAGATACCAAACTGAAGATCTGTCAGATAGATATCGCAGTCCGGTGTACCTGCTGTGACAGAGGTATTGATACTGTCGATGATTCCATCCCAGCCAAGATTTACCCATTCGATCTTGCAGTTCCATTTTTCCTCTACGGCACGGACTGCATCCAATTTCATCTGCATAGTCTCCTCATTTGTCCAGGAGCCGCCTGCTGCCTCAATATCATCCAGAGACTGATAATTGCTGTCCCAGTATTCATCCCACCAGAGACCGATCTTTATGGTTCTTCCTCCTAAATCCTTTGCCTCATAACCGCTGTCAGCCACTGCTGCATCAGAGCCTTCCTCAGTATCTGCTGCTGTTTCGCTCTCTGCACTGTTCGTTTCTTCCTTCGCGCCAGCATCTGCTGCGTTATTTCCTGCATCTGCCCCCGTGTTAGCAGTATTTCCACCGCATGCTGTAAGTGATGCTGCAAGTGCACCTGCTAAAAGTACTGAAACCACCTTGTTTCCAACTGTTTTCCTTCTCATGTGAAAACCTCCTTCTTATAAATAAAAATATATGTTTCCGAAGTTACCATGCTAGCCAACGATACCGCTGCGGCTGGCTCCCTCGATAAAACGCTTCTGTAATAAAATGTAAATAATGACGATCGGTATTACCATCAGCACGATTCCGGCATACAGATAAAGCTGTGATACCGCTGTATCTTTGATCTGATCGATAAACTCGATCGATGCCCTTAAAGTAGAAATTCTCATACTCATTAAAAGTTTTGAGTTGATGGAAAATAATTTTGCATAAAATGTATCATTGTACTGCCATACCAGTGAGAAAATGCTGACAGTCAGTACAGACGGCATCGCATTGACTAACATGATACGAAAATACGTGTAAAACGATCCTGCACCATCCACAACCGCTGCTTCTTCAATCTCCTTTGGCAGTCCGCGGAAAAACTGGTTAAAAATATAAATATAAAGTCCTGACCGCAGTCCACAGCCTAATGCTGTCATAATATACATCGGGACTTCCGTGCTTAAAAGATTGATGCCATGTCCTGTCACAAGATGTAATATTCCAAAGATATCAAAGTTACGGAACTGTGTGTATAGCGGAAGCATCAATGTATCATTTGGAATGACGATCGTTAAGATCACACAGCCGAACAATACTTTTTTAAACGGAAACTCATATCTTGCAAATCCATACCCTGCCATGGAACAGATCAGAATCTGGATCAGTGTCAGTGAGATCACATATGCAAATGTTGTCGCAAGTGTTCTCGGATACGTCATTCTTGTAAAAGAAGTGATGTAATTCTGCAGCGTACCCTCTGCCGGAAGCAGCATGACGACCGGATTGTAGAGGTCATTTGCCGTAAAAAATGAATTTGCAATGATCGTGATCAGCGGTCCTAATATAATGTAGGAAATACCGATAATGATCACAACTTTAAGCAGCCCGATCAGAAAACCTTTGATCTGTCTTCCTGCTTTTTTTACCTGAATCTCATCGAGAGGCTGGTCTTTTAAATTTCTGATATTCATATACTCTGCCACCCCCCTAATTATAGTAAAATACTTTCTTTGAAATCAGTTTACATACAATGATCAGCAATGTGATGACGATCACGGAGCTAAGTAAACTCATCGCTACACTCACACCCCAGTCAAAGTTGACAAATGCCATATCATATGCTTTTTCCACAACATCACTGTCTACGAAAGAATCAACGATCGTATACACAACATTTGTGATGATAAGCGGAGATACCATCGGGAAAGTTACTTTCCAGAATGTCTCATATCCTGTTGCACCCTCGATCTTTGCAACCTCATATAACGCTCCCGGCACTGACTGCAATGCTGCAATAAAAATGATGATCTGCACACCGGATGCCTGCACGATATCGAAAATCCTTCCGACTGCCGCTGTGATGTAGTCGAGCAATGCGACCGGAAATCCAAGATCCATAAACAGGCTCATAAAATAATCTACATTTACACCCGATGCAACTGCCGCCTCCGCAGATACTGCTGCAACACCGCCGGTAACTGCCTCCCTTGCCATCTCGATTGCATTATTAATCGCTCCGGCATTCATGATGATAGGCAAAAATAAGATTGCACGGACAAGTGTTCTCCCCTTAAACTTTCCATTACAGATCATCGCGATGAACAGACTGAAAAAGATGATCAACGGAACATCAATGATGATATCCCGAATGGAAGTTGCTAAGATCTGGTTGTAAGTCGGGTCCTGAAACAGTGCATATTTGAAATTATCAAGTCCGGTAAACTTTAACGTATATCCACCGGATTCAAGCATCTCCATTTTGCTTAAACTAAACCGCACTGCCTGGATCAGGCTTTTTACATAAAACCATAAAAATCCGATCAGCCACGGTGTGATAAATGCAAAACCTGTCAGGGCACGTTTCTGCAATAACGATAACTTTTTCTTTTTCTTCATTATGCCTTACCTCCCTTTACCTGATAACTCATTGCATCTACGGTCACACCGCCCTCTGTGATACTCTTATCTGTTTTATTAATGTAAATAGAAACGCCGTTGTCATATTCTGTCTTAACAAGACCGTCATCTGTCACTTCGTGATGAACCATTGCTGCTCCCTGCACCTGTTTTAATGCCCCATTGATCGTCTGGTATGCATTTATGGCATCTTCCATCCAGGTCTGATAACAGGTGGAATACTGGTCTGCCGAGGAAGTATATTTCATAATGCTGGAATCTTCCCAGGAAAATGTAAATCTCGGTGCACATCCATACTCGATATAAGTAAGAAGAAGCGCATCATCAATATCTGCATCCCTAAGGTTCAGTGCCTCCCCGGAGTAATCAATACTTCCATGAATGACCATCTGGTAAAATGGGATCTGCTCATCAATGATATAAAACTGGCTGTATTCTACCGGCGCGTCAATGATGTCGGACACATAACCAAATGTGTATGCGTTGCCGCCCTCTTCCATCAGTGTCTTTTCTGTCGCCGCAAGTTTTCCATATTGTGCTTCCACAATCTGTTTCGCTGCCTGTCTGTCGATCAGTTCTGTTCTCTTTTTGTCAGAGGCAAGAACATTGGAAAGATCCCTTAAACAGATACCGCTGATATCGTAATTTGTGATCTTACCTGTAAATTGATCTACATAACGGTTTAAAAACTTCGGTGAGATCATATAATATGCAAGCTCATCATACCATTCTAAGGTACTTGTCTGACGCATTGTCGCCGGGTTTACGGCTCCGAGTTCTACCACATAACCGGAATAATATTTGGATGCCTCAAGCACATCATTAAAACGTTTCGAAGTATAAGGTACTTTCTGGAATGAAACATTTCCATATAAAGCTCCACCGTTTTCCTCTAAAACATCACTTAAATGTTCAAGTTCTTTTTTACTTCCGACTTTCTTAACCAGTTTGATCTTATCTGCCACATCATGATAGATGCCGCCGTTGAACCAGCCTTCGTAATTCATACGGATCTTTGTGATATCCTCGCCGTAAAACTCCTCTAAGATCTTTTCCGCTTCCTCGTAAGTGGTCATCGCAGAGATTCCTGTGTAAGGAACACCCATCACATGTTTTTTCATCTCCACACCGCCAAGAACATCTAAGTACAATGGAATATCTCCGGTTTCGTTTGTCTCCTTTAAGGTACCCTCTTTGATGAGCTGATCCCGGTAACATTTTGCCATACCGGAATAATCTGCCTTATTTCCGGAAAGGAAGGAATAACATACGGTAAGATTTTCATCGTAAATATTATTTTCAAGTACCGGTACGTCTGCCTGGTTTCCGCTGACACCAAACATATTTAAAAGCTCAATCTCTCTGACGCAGAACTCCGGATAAACATAATTGTAACTGTTGAGTTTTCCGGATACATCTGCATTTACGATCGCAAGTGCATCACCACCTGTGATCCTGCCTAAAAATGCGCTGTCACCGTTTTTCATTCCGAATACCGGAATCCTTGCATCCTCCGTATATTCTGTCACAACGTAACTCTGCACAACCGGATCGATTCCATAGATGTTCTGGCTGTATGCAGCATTTTTACATCCATTATTTAAATTGATCAGTGCTCCTGATCCGTCCGGCACAAACATATAACCATCCGCATCCGTTCCCGCTGCCCCGAAGAATGGCAGAACCCTTATTCTTGAAATTACAGCTCCGCCTTTTTCCTCGATCTCTTTTGTCGGAACAGATACGCTAAGTCCATTGTCTGTCAGGCGGTACTCAAGTGGAATGGTAAAGGAAATATTCTCTTTCTCATCCGTCTCTGCCATATCTACTGCATAGTCATCTGCAGTGTATCCTGCCTGTTCGAATAATTTATTTAATTTTCCCATTCCGACTTTTGAGGACTGCGCCTTTTCATTCAGTTTATATACCCCGTCTTTCAGACGGAACTTTGCTTTTACCGTCCTGGCATCTTTCTTATCCAGCTTATCTAACACCAGTGTCTGCAGACGTTCCTCTGTGATCTGTAACGGCACGATTCCGGTTGCCGAATCAAGATCCGCAAGTGTATATGTATAGCGGATACCATTTTCAATGCTCTCTGCTGTGAACTGTCCTTTTTCGATGCTCATATCATAATTGTTCATCGTAGCACTGTTCCTTGCCGCATTGTAATAGGTAAGTGTTAGTGTTGCGCTCAGTTCTGCCGCATTTACCCCGGAAGCGATCGCATCAGAATCACGTCCCACCGGATTGGAATAAGTAATATTACCGGATTCTTTTTCATAAACCGCGATCTCTGTCGTCTCTGTGTTGGTATAAAGTTTTAACGTATCGTTTTCTGCAACTAAGACCATGCCAGGTACACATGTTTTATCATCTTTTGCTGCCTGAAATTCGCTTCCGCTCTCCACTTCATAGGAAGAAAGATACTGTTTGTACGCATCATATCTGAAATAACGGAATACGACATTTGCGATCACACCCACGGCTATGACCGCTGCCCCTGCGGCTACAACCACTTTCCATTTTATTTTCCGTTTCATAGTAAACTCCATTTCTGCCCCCATTTTCTATATACGCAGCATGATCTCGTTATAGAGACTCTCTACAAATGCGACCACCTGACCGATCAGTGAAAATAAAAGCATTACCACAAAAATAATGATCAGCATTGCAATAAAAGTCAGTATCATGGTTGCAAGTGTTTTTCCCAGTGTATAATTATGTACCGTCATGATACCCACCAGCACCAGGAACAAAAACCATGCGATCCCGACTGCTAAGAGCAGATAATAAAATGCTTCTTCATCTTCTGCCACTACCTGTGAAAACAGGATCGCCGGAATAAATGTAAGTATCATTGGAAGCATTGCGTAACCGCACACTGTAACGATATCCTTAAATCTTCCTTCCCCATCCATCAGACAGGTGATCGACCAGTTTCCGACACAGAATAAAAGGAATAAAAGAAATACTGCACAGATCTCAGCAAGGCTGTTGATCTCCATCGGATTCACATGATTGACCACAAACCCCGCATACTGTCTGTTTGCCGAAAAACAGACTGCAAACAGAAAAACAAACAGAATAGAGAGTCCCACGCTTCCTCTGCCACGGTGTCTGATCTCGTAAAAACCATCGGACGGATGCCCCAGTGTATAAAATGCATACTTTACTTTTTCCTTAAACATGAGACGCCCTCCTCTCTTTCCATTTCTTTTTACCTGTCTTATTCCAAAGTATCAAAAGAATAATAAGGATCAGTGCTCCGGTCAGATAACCTGCCAGGTTTTCCTTTAAGATTTCATTCCGGTAACGCTTATATGCGATGGAATAATACTGTCTGTTGTTTCCGGTCTTAAAGCACTCCATTGCTTTTTTGTTTTCCCCTGCGGCAAGGTAACTTTTTCCGATTCCGACATAGGCAAGCTCAAAGTTGGAATCTAATTTTAAAACTTCCTTCCAGCACTCCACAGCACTTACCTCGTCACCGTCGTAACGGAGACCGACCGCCTGATTGATCAGGGAGCCATAATTTGTTGCTCTGTATTTATCCACAAGGTTTTTTGAACCATCTAATACAATGATCTCATCTCCGATCGTATCGATCGCAGTCGGTGTGTCAAAAGTTCCCTCCTGGCTTCCGATACCGCCAAAAACATAGAGAAGATTGCCTTCGTGGTCGTAGGTGAAGATCCTTCCTCTCGTGGAATCAATGATTGAATAGATTCCCTTATCCCTGACCACGACATCAGTGATGCGGGATGCTCCTGAATAGTCGCCGGTAAGCCGCCATGTAAGATCTCCGGATACCCCGGCAGCCCCTTTCTGGATCACATCCTCACCACTTGGATTTAATCGGCGTACAGACTGTTCTCCCTCTGCGTCCACGTTCGTTGCATAAACGAAACCGTCAGAGTCGATCTCCATTCCGGTAAATTCTGTCGGAATAAAAAGCTGCTGTTTGGCACGCTGTGCTTTTGTGGACAGCTTTCTCCAGATGATCTCTGCTGTTGTGATCTGCACATTGATGGTTCCGGTAAAACCGGTAAAGTTTCCCTCTGCATCAAATGCCATGATTCCCTCAAACTGATTCTGTGCTATGACATAAATTCTGTCTGCATAATCAACAGCCACCTTGAGCGGAGAAAACACATAATTTTCTCCAAGGATATCTGACTGTGGATTTTCAATGATCTGGATCAGATTTCCATCTTTATCTAACTCTACCACACGGTAATTTCCGGTATCTGCAACATACAGATATCCGTTTTCTGAAATATAAACTCCATTCGGAGAGGAAAAAGTATCTTCCTTTCCATCATTTAAGAACCCTTCGATCACCGTCTTTAACCGGAAACCGGCATCTGTCACAACGATCCTGTTATTTCCGGTATCTGCGATATAGACATTTCCGTCTGCATCGGTATTTAAGTCCTGCGGACTGGAAAAATTCCCGCACCCGATGGCATCCCCCGTTACCGTGCCATCCGGCACATAAGCTGCCGGTGTGTATTTGATATCTTCGTAATAGTCGTAATTATAAGTTTCATAAGGCACATTCTCTCCGGCATAAACAGCCGTCCCCCCGATATCGGAAAGAAGTACTGCAACTGCTGCTGCCGCCGCAAATATGCACTTTCGCATTCCTTTTTCTGGCATTTTCTTCTCCCCCTGTTAGTCCTTCATACCGGACGTGGTCATCGTCTCGATGACGTTACTCTGGCATATGATAAAGAACGTGATCGGTATTGCAGCAATGATAAGCTGTACTACCGCACCAGCTCCCTGTCTTGCCGGCCCTCCTGCAACGATCTGATACAGTGCATACTGAAGAGGCTTTAACTGCTCACTTCTTAAAAATCCGCTTCCTGTATTTGCCCATAATGTCTGGAACTGGAAGATCGCAAGTGTCAGCCATGCAGGCTTTACATTCGGCATGATAATGGAAAAGAAGATCCGGAACTCTCCGGCTCCGTCAAGTCTTGCCGATTCGATCAGTGAATCCGGGATCTGCTCCATGAACTGTTTCATCAGGTAAAGTCCGAGTCCATATGCAAATGCCGGTAAGATTACCGCTAAATATGTATTGTTGATCCCCAGCCAGGAAATGATCATGTAGTTCGGGATGGCGGTAACATTGTACGAAAACATCAATGATAATACGACTATCGAGAATAAAAATTTCTTTCCCGGAAAATCATGTTTTGCAAGCGGATATGCTGCCAAAGATGCAAACAGCACATGTCCTACGGTTCCAAGTCCTGTAATGATCAGGGTATTTAACACGTATCTGGTAAAAGGCACCCAGGAACTTGACATCAGTACATACAGATCACTGAAGTTATCCAGTGACGGGTTCCGCACAAAGATCTGCGGCGGATAGCGGAATAATTCATCTAACGGTTTTAATGCATTGTTTAAGATCATTACTAACGGCAGTGCCATGAACACACCACAGATTCCCATGATCACAAACAATATCGTGTTTCCCGCCATGGAACGGTTTAACTGTTTCGTGTGTTTTATTTTCCACCGGGATGGTTTTTTATAGTAATCTTTTTTACGCTTCAAACTATTCACCCACCCTTCTGATTGCTTTTTGTACAAGCTGGTTCGTTCCAACCATCAATGCAAACAGGACAGTTGCGATTGCACATGCATAACCCATCTCATAACGGGTACCACTGCCGTAATCGATCAGATGTGTCACGATCGTCGCACCAGAATAATTCACACTCGGATTTCCTGCAAGATTGATGGAAATATCCGCCACTGCAAATGACTGTGTGATCTGCATAACTGCACCAAACATGAGCTGCGGCCGCATGGACGGGATCGTGATATACCACAATTCCTGCCAGCGGTTTTTGATTCCATCCATCGCTCCCGCCTCATAAAGGCTCTTGTCAACGGTCTGTAAACCTGCGATAAAGGTTAAGAATCCGGTTCCAAGACTCAGCCATAGCTGTACGATAATGAGGATCGGCAGTACGTATTTTTCTGTTTTCATCCACTGGATCGGCTCGTAGAGAAATGACCATTTCATCAGCCATCCATTTAAGTAACCGTAACGGTCACCGGAGATAATGATCGACCATACCATAAAGGCGTTGCCTGAAATCGACGGTGCATAAAAGATCAATGTCAGAAATGCTCTTAGTTTTCCTTTAAACTCATTGATGATCCACGCAAACAGGAAACACATGATATAACTTAACGGTCCTGTTACCACCGCAAAAATGATTGTGTTTTTGAATGCTTTCTTAAAAACATCATCATCCAAAAGCAGTTTGATATAATTTCTCCAGCCGACAAAATTCGGTGTCTCTAACATGTTGAAATCGGTAAAACTGATCCCGATCGAGGCAAGTACCGGCAAAACTGTGAATAAGAAGAAAAGAATAAAATACGGTGCGATCATCACATAGGACATTTTGTATTTTTTCATTTCCAGTTTTGTCTGCTGCCACTTACTCCTTTTTTGCATTTTCTTTGTTTCTCCCATCCCAATCTCCATTCCCTTTGTCCGATATACATTTACTGTTTCGTATCGGACGCGGTTTTCATACCAAACTCCTCGCGTTTACTTGTGATCTCAGCATTGATGTATTCGAGATATTCATAAAGTGCTTCTCTTGGCTGCATCCTCTTATCTTCATCTGCAACTACAACTGTATAGAACGCATTGTTTACATTTCGCCATGTAAAATAGCTTCCCGGAACCTGACGGATTCCTTTTACATTTGCAAACTGGGCTTCTAAGGCTTCATAGTCATCCGTCGGCCACGGAAGATTTGCAAATGCCTCGATGTTTGCTGTCGGATAACGCGCTGCCTCACCCATCAGCCCCTCCATCTCTTCGCCATAAGAAGTCTGTATCTCTGAAGAAAGCCACCATTTCATAAACTCCCAGGAAGCTTCCTTATCCTTTGTTCCGCTCATCATCATACATGCAAGTCCTGTGCTTGCAGAGGTATTATTGATGGTTCCGTCTTCCTCTTTTACACCCGGCAGTGCCGTAAATCCCCATAAACCTTTGATATCCGGTGCTGATACTTCAAGTACGTTGTAAGTCGTATAGTCAGCAATGATGATCGGTGATTCTCCGGTACGGAAACGCTGTTCCACAGAAGTCTCACGGTCTAATTTGTAATCTGTATAGAACTCACAGTATGTCTTAAATGCATTGACCGCCTCATCCGAATCTAATGCAGATGCAGTTGCATCTTCATTGTAAAGCTCTCCATCGTGCTGATATAAAAGACTGGTAAAAGTCAGTTCCGTCGGCAGCATGCCAAGCGACATCTGGTTTTTGGAAAGTTCAGATAATACAACCTTCATATCATCCCATGTCTTTGGTATCTCAATTCCAAGTTCATTCAGAATATCTTTCCGGTAGAACATCATCTCAAATGACTGTGTCTCCGGCAGTGCGTATAATGCCCCATCATACATAAACGACTCCACTGCGCTTTCACGGAAGCGTTTTACCACATCCTTATAATCGGAAAACTGTGTCAGATCCACAACTGCACTTCTGAGTCCGTAGTTGACCGGAAGATCATTTGATGATGCAGTCGTTCCGGTGGAAGATGTCGCTACCGTTCCATTCGTGCCATTTGCTACCTGAAGTGCCACATCCGGTCCCTGTCCGGCTAACGTTGCCTGCAGCAATGTATTCATATCTACAAGCTGTACATTGACATTGATATTTGTCTCCGGTGTAAATGTCTCATCGATCAGTGCCTTAATAACATTCGCCTGGTCACGTCCGCTTCCGATCCACACAGTGATCGTCCGGCTGTCCTCGCCCTCCTCTGCAACATTTCCGATTGCATTGTAATCTACGATAAAAGAATAAAATAATTTCTTAAACTCGTGCACGACACTGGCTGCCACGGAACCCTTATCTTCCGTCACTTTCTGGTCCGGTGAAGTAATATAGATGGCATCTAACTGCAGTGGCTGCTGCTGTGCGTTGGTGATCCAGGTTCCAAGTGCACTGACATTTGTTTTAAATGCCTTCACCATTTTCGTGATCTTTTCTGTATCACACAGGATCTCATTTAGCTGATCCCTCATGGTAATGATGACTGTCTCCTCGCTTCCGGCAACTCCTAATGTATCAAGTGTATCTAACACCTCATCAAGTTCATCACGGATCACTTTCAGTTCTCCCTCCAGCTCCGGCAGACGTTTTTCTATCTGATAATCACGGTACTCATCCGGTGAAACACCAGTAATTCTTATGATCTTGCGGTATTCACTGTTTAACTCCGTCACAATGCTCTGCACATCGCTGATAACTCCGGCGAAATCTCCAAGTACCACCTGCATGCGCAGTGTGTGATGTCCTTTATCCAGATAAAACCGGTATGCATCTCCTGCATGATCAGAGAGCGTTGTCATTTTCCAGGTACTGTCATAAGTAAAACCATAATGATTTAATTCCTCAAAAGGTACTTCTCCATCGATCATGATCTTACGGGAAACATAGATTCCTTTTACGAAATTCTGTTTAGAATGTAAGGTGATATTGTAAAAACCATTCTCCTCCACATCAAATTCCCATTCGATCCACTGACCTGTCAGTCTCCAGCTGTTACCACCGATGGAGTTATTTTTCAATACTTTTGCACTGTACGGTGTGATCGCCGGTGAGGATTGGTCCTGTACCGGATAGAGCATTCTGGATGATTTCTTTGTCGCATGTTCTGCCTGAATCTCAATGCACTGCCCACTGGTATCGGCTGCTCCGTCCTTTTGCTGCTGCTCATATACCGTCTGATAATCTAAAAGATTTTCTTCATTCTGTAAGCAGATCGAATGAAGGATCATCGGCTCTCTGCGTGAAACGATAGTGATCTCATGTTTTCCCTTTGTAAGGAAAACTGAAAGCGGCTCCGTCACATACCCATCCTGATCATAAAACCGTGAAAAAAGCCATTCAGGTGACTCCACCTGCGTAGGCTTTAAATCATTTCCCTGATTGTCTTCATCCCAGATATCTGAGGTATTTACCCAGACTCTGGAAAATTCGATCAGTGAAAGTTCCCGGTACGGAAGCTCGCCGTCCACAAAAAAACTTCGCTGGATGGAAGAACCATTTCCCTCTACCGGATAATAAGAGATACCAAATTCATACATTCCCTCATCAGCAATGTCTACCTCATAGGTAAGCATCCCGCTCTCTCCGGTATAAACAGAAGTTCCTTCCATCCCCTCGTAATCGGTAAGAACTTCCGGCTCCATACCTGCACAGTCAATGTAATCGGCACCGTTGATCTCATAAGACTTTTCCGGCTTTTTTATATTTTCAAGCCCTTCCTTATATGCTTCATACCCCTGATATTCCGCCGTATAATTGAGGATCTTTTTATAATCCTCATATGTCTTTGCCTTTGTCTGTGCATGAAGTGTCACACTCTGCCCTATACAAAGCCCTCCGGATGTAAAAATCATCACTGCCGCCAGTGCACCCGAAACCCCCTGTTTCAAAAATCCCATCTTCACAGCTATCCCCCTCTTATTTATAACAGTGTTTCTAACCTTCGAACCCTCCAAGATAACTTTGTTAGCTTTGATAACTTTGTTAACCTTGTTAATATTTAAGTTATCGTTAACTTAATTTTTATTATATATATTGTATTATTTTGCGTCAATATTTTCAATTATTTTTGTATAATCTGCACATTTTTCTACTTCTTTTTTTGTAGAATATATTTCACTAAATTTTCATATTTTGTTTATATTTACTTAATTTTTAATTTTTTAAGTTATTTCCACGCTGCTTTTCAGGCAATATCCACAGAAACTGTTGTGTGGTAAATAAGTACTACTCTATGTATTTTCGCTTATTTTCGTTATATTTTACATGTTGTCTGACAATTAAATTTAAAAAATTTTATGCATTACAACATATAATTTTTAATTTGTTGACACAGAATTTATTATAACAGTTGTCGTTTTTCTCAAATACTGTAATTTCTGGACTTTTTTTGCATGAATTTTCTGCGAAAATACCTTTTTATCAGATTGTAAAATTTCCTGTCACAAAAAAACATGCAGCTTCTAAAATTATCGATCACCCAGACGATCGGTTCGATATCTGTTCCGTCTAAAATTGCAGCTTTTGCATCCGTTATGATATCCCACCACTGCGGTGTCTCATATTCTTCTGTCACAAACTCTGCCAGTGCCGGATGTTCTGACTGAATATAAAGTCCCATCGTTCCTACCGGTTTTGGTCTGTTCATGCTCTCGGAGATTGACGCAAACATCGGATAACACCAGAAATCCGTGCAGTAAGTTCCGGGAATCGTATACTCTTCCCGGATTCCGGTACCGAAGAACAGAACTTTTCTGCCCTCTGCCACCGCATGTTTTAATTTCTCATACTTATTCTCTATGCCGCTTCCTGTTTCACAATTTTCATGGTGCACTGCGTTTTTCTTTAAATTCTTCCAGCTCAAGTCTTAGCCGGATTGCCCAAGGCGGAACCGCCGCATCATCATAGTCCTCCAAAAATAAAAATGCTGTCTGATAGTCCGGTCTTGCTTTCGGATAAATCCCCCTGCCATCCGTAAAATACAATAAACCGCCAATATTTTTTAACTCCCCACATTCGATCAGGTCATTGACATAGGAAAATACCGGCCGGAAATCCGTACTGCCGCCTCCTGCTACCGTAAAATCCTGCATCAGTGCCGTAATATCACGTTCACTTTTTAATTCAATATCCGACCGGATCTGGTTATCACATTGGATGACACGTATCCTAGACTGCGAAAAAAAACTGTTTTTCTGTGTCAGTATCGAAAATGTCTCCTTTAAAAACTGTTCCACCAGTGTGCCGCTTGTGGAATAGCTGGTATCAATAGCGATCACAAACTCCCGGATCTTTTTGACTTCCCGGCTCTCAAGCGGCTCCATTAACGGCATATTTCCATACAATTTCAATCCATATGTATAATAATTCAGATCAAACTCATCCTGGTTTACACCGATTTCCTCACGCAGTACCGAAAAACGCTGTAAAAAGTCCTTATAACTTCTTCTGCTTTTTTCTGCTGTCGCCTGTGCCAAAAATAAATCCTCACCGTCCGTTGTCTCACCGCCACGCAGTTCCTGCTCCATCTTCGTCTGTCTTGCGATCTTATTCCACTGATCCTGGTTTCTTACCGCCTGTTCCTGCTTTGCCTGTCCATCCTCTTTTTTCGGCCAATAACAATGGTCATCCGTGTAAAATTCCTTTTGCAGCAGAATCTTTTGTTCTAACTCATCCCCCTCGATCATCCGGTATATCACAGCTGCAGAGATCCCCTGTTTCTGCTCTTTTAATCTGTCATACATCTGTTTTCTCGTCCAGCTTAAAATACGTTTTGTACATTCCGCCTGCATCTGGTCGATCGTATATTCCACTGCGATATCACATGCTAAATTCCATGTCCTTCTGTCCCTGCTTCCTCCGATCCACAAATGCGAAAAAATGCAGTGCAGTACCGTATGCAGATATGCACGGTCTAAATACAGCGCATTCTTTTCAAAAATCCCGATCAGCCATTCCGGTGCTACATAAAGATATGCACCGTCTGTTGCAAATGCCCGCAGATTCGGATCAATTTTTAACTGTAACTGCGACAATGCCAGTTTTAAATACCGCAGTTCCATATATAATTCATGCCGTACAAACTCCATGATCTTTGCCGACATCTCTTCCTGCCATTCTGACTCCGTCTGTATATGTGCCACGTTTTTCTCCTCTGATACAATAAACTATATGCCATGCGAAACATGACGCGCTGTTACCATAACTCATCAAATGTATATCGTTCTTTTTTGGGTTCCGTAAAATATTGACTCTTTAGACGCAAAAGCTCCGCCGTTCCTTCTGCCCACTCCATCCGGGAAGCCTGTTCTAATCCTGCCTTCACTGCCCCCTGCGTGATCCAGCCATTTTCACAGAAAAAAGTGATCATTTCCATATTTTTCTGCTCCACAAGTTTCGGTATCATATATGATTCCTGCTCTTTTAAATATTTTACATAGCGTTCTTTGGCCTCCTCTGTGAGACTGACCGGATACCGTAACCGCAGGCTTAATATGTGAAGCAGTGTGCTTTTCTTTTCTTCTGCACATGCTTTTGGAAAAATGAGGTCATACTGACTTAAGTCCGGGATTCCCTCCTTAAAACACTGCCTTGCCCGGAAGCCTTCTCCCTCAATGCTCCGTCCAAAAATATGAGCCGGTGCGATCTCATCATAGCTCTCATAATATTCCGGATAAAATACCGCCGTCTGTCTGCTCTCTCCCGCAAACGTCACTTCCATATCTGCCGAAATCCGGCTTAAGATCTGTTTTGCCCCACTGCCCTCAAAAACATCACAGCGTATCATCAGAAAATGAAACTTTTTACAGTTCATAAAAGCGTCGCTTCCGATCTCCTCAAGATATTTCCCGATCTCAAGTGTTTCTAATGCATTACAATTATAAAATGCATAATTTCCAATTTTATGCACTGTATCCGGCAGTGTCAGTTTTTTTAATCTTTCCCCGCCAAGTTCCACAAGGCGCATGCTCCAGTCCGCACTATCTGCCGGCATTTTCTGCCATGTTTTTTTCTCCGTGTCATAGATACAGACTGTGTGCTCATACTCCGTTTTCAAATGCGCTGACGCAGCAAAACAATAATCGCCAGTTTCCGTCACTGCATATCCCTCTATCGTATCCGGTATGACAGCTTCTTCTGACTCACCAAAAACGCGCAGAATCTTTATGTTTTCCCCATCTTTTTTTTCCCAGTAAAACTGATAATATGTCTGCATATTGCTCCTTATTCCTGTGTGTGAAAAATATTTTTTTCACCCTGCTTCTCTTCCAGACAACTGCGTATCGCATCCTCCGACAGTTGTTCTCCTATGACGATAATGACTTCCTGTCCCATCCCGATCGGTGAAACCACCAGATTGTTTTTTGTCGCATTCAGCTCGATCCACTGTTCGTTTTCATTTTTCATAAATCCCTTGATACGAAAAACTTTTCCACAGGATTTGTCTAAGAACAGTTTTTGGGTTACTTCCTGTAATCGTTCTTCTGTCATATGCATATTCATAAAGTAGAGAGACTGAAACGTTTCCTCCTGTGTCAAATCCGGTTTGCGGTAATTTTCCATACGGTAGCCACAGGATACGATCTGCCTGAAGTCCTCATCTGTCATCTGCTCCCAGTCTTTAGAAAAGACCTCCTCAAACTGTCTTTTACACCTAATATTTTTCAATGCTCTGTTTAGATGGGAAACTGCTTTTTTCTGTTCCTCTTCGGTTGTTTCCTGTGTCTTACTTAAAACAATACATCCTGCATCTGCCGCCTGTGATGCCAGCAGAAATTCTGCGCTTTCCGGCAGATTTTCTTCCAGATTCGAATCTAAAACTGTGATCACATTTCCGATTTCATACCATCCGTCTAACGGCTCCTCATGCAGTGTGTCAAAAAACTCGTCCACATCATAGATCCCGGAAGGCTCCACGATCACACGGTCATATCCGCACATGCCCATGGATATCAGTTTCGTCTTAAAACGTCTCCTGTGCGTGTCAGCATCACAGCCGCCCGATATCATCTCAAGTTCACAGTTATCTCCCCTTAGATCACCAAGCAGCATCATATCCACATTGACTGCACCGAAATCGTTTTCCAAAATTCCGATATTCTGTCCCTGTGTGATCAGATAAGAAGCATATTTTCTTAAAAAAGTTGTTTTCCCGGAGCCTAAAAATCCGGTGATCAGATCTATTTTCACCATTGCATTCTCCCCTTTTCCATGTAAATCTCTGCTGGCAGCATGCGCAAAACTTTATATGGGGCTGCGAAGTTACAGTTCACAGGGTAATCTGTGAACTGCAACTTTTTCTGCATCTGCCATTCTTTTCTTCTGATTTTACCGCAGCTGCATCATGCCGCCAACTAAAATTCCTTTATTATCGTGATAAATTCTCTCAAACTGTGTCATCGGAAGCGGATTTTCTCCCATGCCAGCCTCGATCGTATAACCTGGTCTGTCATATTCCTTAATAAACCAGTCTTTATATCCGGCATAACCTGACGCACCAGGTGTTTCTTCCACCGCATATCCGCTCACACGCCCGAAGTAGTCTGCGATCTCTTTTGACCTTGCCGGTTCGTAATCCAGATATTTCCAGTAAATAACCTCACCCTGTGTGTGATATGCCAGGATCAGCAGAAAGTCATTTTCTCTTGTCAGCTCATACACTGCTACACTCTCCGGCGCCGTAAGCGGTGCTTCCCCCACATAGTCCCGCGGTGCAGGTTTGTCATACCCCTGCGAAAACTTGATCTGTTTTGCCATCTCCCATCCTGCCGGAAACTGCAGGTTCAGATCCACCCCCTCAATATTTGCCTTCCATCCGTCCGGGAACGGAATTGCAGGATAATCCTCCGCGATCAGTCTCGCCCTGCGGTAATAAACACCACTGTTTAACAAACCATTGACTAAATCCACACCATCCGGATTCACAAGCGGCACCATGCATAACTGAAATTCATTATATAGAGTACGCGCATCCACCGACTCCTGTCCCATATCCGTCTGTCCATCATTTTCCGCACCGGCAGCAGATGAAAAAACAATGTTTCCACCTGAAGCGTAAGATGCCGCATATTCCTCCGCAAATGCTAACAGCACCGGGGTTGTAATACTCTCATTTGCATGGTAGGATGCACTGTAAAATACCTGTTTTGCACCAGTTCCGATCCAGATGCTCCAGATATCTTTTCCCATCACACTTTTTCCTATGACACCGGCAGATAAAAACGGATAGCGCACTACAAGACCTTCTACGATCCACCTTGTCAGAACCGAAGTATATTTTACCATCTGCGGAACTAGCGGAAATCCAAGTGGAATCGCTAAAATGGCATCGATCACAAGCTCATCCGGATCAATCAGCGGATTCGCAGTAAGAATCGCTTCCTCCGTTGTCCCATATCTGCGCGCCAGTCCAAAAACCGTATCTCCTTTTTTAATCGTATGCATACGGTATCCGGTCAGATAAGGTTTTAAATTTTCCCATACCACACGGTTTACCGTACAATTATCAGTATCCCCGGTAAAATCTTTCAGTGCCTGACAGGTACGCTCCCCGAAAATTCCGTCGATTCTAGCCGGATATCCCGCTCTGGTCAGTGCAAGCTGTAAATATTCCACCCATACGCCGCGGTCCCCCTGTATTAAAAATTGCATGAACTCCCCTTTGTATCATTCTTTCTGCTATTATATGCAGCTTACAGTAAAAATTTTCTTTCCCTACTTCACAAAAGCGATGTTATCTAAGTTTATGGCACCATTTTCTATCCTGTCAAATACAAACCGGATACTTTTGATCTGTTCCCGGTTAAATCCATCTTCCGCCACAAACTGATCTGCTGTGATATGCACGGTCTGAAGCTGTCTTTTATATTCACTTTTTCCTGTGAGATACTGGATTTTGGAAAGTTTTACCGGAAATGCCGGATAAAGGATCACAGAATCACTCACAGAACTGACTGCATGATTTCCATGGATATCCGTCAGAACTACAGAAAAATCCATCGGTTCATCATCTGCTTCTTCCCTTAAATCCATCGCGTCAAAACAGATTCCTCCATCTTCCATCGCCATCTGTCCATCTGACATGATCTCATAATATGCATCATTCGTATCTTTCCATTTCAGCCGCACTGCATGGTTCTCCCTCTTTCCCATCGCCGATTCAGAATCCGCCAATTCTTCCTCCGTCCACATCGTAAAATGTTCTGCAGATATGCTTCCCCCCGGCGCTGTCTCTAAATCAGAATCCTCCTCGTAGTCGGTAATAAACGAAGCATCTGAAGTCTCATATTGCTGCACATAAAGCGTTTTGGGCAGATATGCCGCATACTTTGCATAATCAGTCAGAAAATCCGCATAAGTATTATTTTCTTTTAAACTCTTATCTAAAAAAACAAGCGATGCGATCTTTAAGATTTCCTGCTGATCTTCCGCTGTAATGAAATTTTTTACATTCAGCCACAGCGAAAACGGTCTTCCGATATCATACCCGCCCCATTCCGTATTAAACTGTCCATGATTTGCCCCGGCAATATAGAGTGAAGATGCAATGTAAGCCCCGTCTTTTGAAAAGGAAACATTTTCATACTGCTCATTTCCAAGGAAAACACTGATATCCTGATCATTTGCTCCCTGTAAAACCAGATAATCAACATCTGAGAGTTCCGTCTCATGTCCTGCAGGCAGATACTGGTTGACCGACGGTGCCACTGCAATAAGTGCCTGGATCGAATAATGATAATCAAATGTAAACATCCCATTGCCCGGATATGCATCATACTCATTGAACAGGTAAGCATCTGCGATCATTTCTCCGCCCCTTGAGTGTCCCATCAGTGCAATATGATTTTCATCGATCTTACCGTATACCGGCAGTGACTCATCTTTATTTTTCTTTAAGATTTCCCCGATATTTTCCAGCAGCAGGACGGCACGCGCATCATTTTCCCCGCTTCTCTCGTTTAAGATATTTTCATCCACTGACACAAATACATAGCCGTGCGATGCTAAGTATTCACCGAGATAATCGTATCCCAGATAAGATTCTGCTGTAATGCTGTGGTTGCCATGCGCCATAAACACAACAGGACAGTTTTCTGCCTCCGCAGGATACCAGATCTTTCCCGCAACCGGCGCATCTTTTCTGGTATGCTTCGTAAAAAAATTCCGGTAGATTCTGTGCCACTTCTTCTCTTTTGCCACATATGGACTTAAATCCACAGTGCCGGTTGCCATATCTGTTTCACCATCCGGACCATAAGTCACACAGACCGGTGTATATTCTCCCTGTGCAATGTAATCCACAAACCCATCCACCTCGCCTGCCTGCGTCACATAAGTGTTATGATTCCGATACTTCGAAATATAATCATCCACAAATCCCTGCCCGAACAGAAATACCAGAAATACACACCAGATAACACATCCTGCCGCAAAGTGGATTCCGCAAAACAGCGTATGATGGCGTTTTACCAGCCACGCCCAGATGAAGCGTCCCGATAAGAGCAGTAAAATATAAATCAATGTAGCAAAAAAAGTGCTGACCATATGTTCATTGCCAACACTTCCATATACACAGCTACAGACGAATATCAAAGCTCCTGCAATCCCATACAGAATATTTCCAATATTCCTATGCCAGATGCGGTCACCGATACGTGAAAGCAGACATACTATGCCCACAAGCAGCATGTCACTTAATATCACGCCACCGGAAAAAAAATATATCCTGTTGCCAAAATACTCGGTTGCCAGTGCACCACAGAAAAAGCCAGTGATCACCAGCACCACTAATTTCATTCCCCATCCGGTATCTTTCAATTCACACCGGCACGCTCTGCCATATTCGAGCAGTCTGCCGCACAAATTTTTTTTCATCTGTCAACTGTCCCTGCTTACTTTTTTCTCCGTTTTCTCTTCATACATCAGCATCTCAGCCCGTTTGACATAGCTTTCCAGCGCATTTTCCTCGCCAGGTTGTGCAACAACAACACCAATACTTGCACTTAAGTCAAACGGTAGCTGCATTTTTTCCCGCAGCGCACTCAGTTCTGCCCTGATCTTATCTGCTAACAGCATGCCGGCTTCCTCATCTTTTGCACTTTCCAGCACAATAAATTCATCGCCGCCCGTCCGCGCTGTGATCGCATCTGCATCGCAGTGTTTTTGCATAGCCTTTGCAATAGAAACAATCGCAAAGTCACCATATTCATGTCCAAAGGTATCGTTAATATATTTCAAACGATCCAGGTCAACAAACATGACTAACACGGGGATCTTCTTCTCTCTCATAATAGAAAAGTAGCCCTCCGACAGCTTCTGATATCCCATACGGTTATAAAGCCCTGTCATGGAATCTTTGATATACAGACCCGATAAAATCTGGTTCATGTATTCTAATTTTTCTTTTTTATGCAGGTTCTCCATCGCATTCGTCAGCGTTTTTACCACCTGGAACAGATACTGTTTTTCCATCAGATAAACAGCATTTTCAATGACCAGATAACCGACTGTACGATTTCTGAAATGCATCGGAAGGAATAAGAAATCCGTGCCACCCGCCTGTGGTTCAAAAAATGGAAAAATACCTTCAATCTCCATCTGGTCTGTATCAATCATCCTGCCATTTTTATATGCAAATTTCACCTGCATACATTTCGGATAGCCTTCTACATGAAAATCTTCTTCATCAAAAAAACGAAGACTCCGGTGTGCTTTTACCTGCTCCTTATACGCATCCATGTGTGAATCAAGGATCAGATACATTGCGTCACATTTCAGGGAAGGAATACACTGTGGGATACAATACATCATCTCACGGACCGTATTACATTTGAGCAGTTCGTATTCCAGTGAAAATACCTCATCCTCAAACCGGGCAGTTTCAATTCCGTACATGATCTGCCCTTTGAGATAATTTGCCTGATCCGGCACTTTCGCCGCCTTACAGCCGCAACTGTCCCAGAAAATGCCTTCTGTATCCGTATAATAAAACCTTTCTGAATCTTCCCCTTTCCAGATGCGTAAGAATAAATCTGCACATGCAATTCCAACATTTTCCCGGATATGACCGATCGTTGAAATCCTCGGCTCATAATATGCTGCCTTGTCAAAATTATCAAAACCTGTCACACAGAAATCCTCTGGAACCTGATATCCATGTGCCGCTGCCGCCTCACATACACCGACGGCGATATTGTCATTTCCACAGATGATCGCCTCTGGCAGTGCATCATGCGTTTCAAGCAACCTCTCAAAGCCATTTACCCCACACTGATATTCAAAACTCTCGCAATAAAAATCAGATTCCGAATATACAAGCTGTTTTTCATCCATATATGTCTTTAAGGCAGATATTCTTTTTACATTCTCATAATTATCTTCCGATCCCATGACAAACCAGTATTTTTTACATCCGTGTTTCTCATGGAGATGTCCGATCATCATCCGCATTGCTTTTTCATTATTGATCCCGACATAATAAAAATCTTCGATCTCATTTGCAATGGAAATAACCGGTACACCGGACTCTTTTGCCCGCTGTATCACTTCTTCCCGTACCTTCGGATAAGCAATATTATTCAGATCAAGAATAACACCATCAAATTCGCACAATTCCGGAAGCCGGTAAATATTATATTCCCCAATATTGTATTCATTATCGCAGCTCCATCCACCGGAACTGTTAAAGATATACAGACTCACTTCTTCGCCAGTCTGCCTGATTCTCTGAAGAATACCTGCCGGCCATGCAAAAGTAAACCACCTTTTCCAGCCATCCATGATCAGCGCAATTTTCTTCATGATTCTCTCCTGTCCATCTTAATCCTAAAAGCACTATATTAGACGAAAAACCCCGGAAACAAAATGCTTCCGGGGCCTTTTATGCCAAATCAGCACTCGCACCCATTAAACTCTGGATAAGTACTCACCTGTTCTTGTATCAATCTTGATCACATCATCCTGCTCAACGAATAATGGAACAGATACAGTTGCACCAGTCTCAACAACTGCCGGTTTTGTAGCACCTGTTGCTGTATCACCTTTGAAACCTGGCTCTGTGTCAGTAATTCTTAACTCTACGAACAGAGGCGGCTCTACTGCGAATACGCTTCCGTTGTGAGAGCACATTTTTACCATTTCGTTCTCTTTTACGAATTTTAAGGCATCACCGATATCGTCTTTGGATAAAGCGATCTGGTCATATGTCTCAACATCCATGAAGTAGAATAAATCACCATCTGCATACAGATACTGATAATCTTTTCTGTCAATACGTGCCTGTGGGCATTTCTCTGTAGGACGGAATGTTTTCTCAACAACACCGCCACTCTTAATATTTTTTAACTTAGTTCTAACAAACGCTGCACCTTTACCTGGTTTAACGTGCTGGAATTCAATAATCTGGTAAATGTTCCCCTCTAACTCGATGGTAATACCATTTCTGAAATCTCCTGCTGAAATCATGTAACTTCCTCCTTAAACATACGCCCGAGTTTTGGACTCTCTGATTTTTCTATTTTATAATAAATGCCTGTACATTTCAAGTTTTTTTTCGTTTTGCTCCATCAAATTGACAAAAAAGACTTATATTTATGAATTTCGTTCCTCAATCTCATGGATCATATCAATTCTGGTCTGATGTCTTCCACCTAAAAATTCAGCATCTAAATACGCTTTTACAATATCTTTTGCCAGCTCTGTTCCAACGATTCTTGCACCGAATGCAATAATATTCGCATTATTATGCTCTTTTACAAGTCTTGCCGTTGCACAATCCGAGCATACAGCTGCACGCACGCCTTTTACTTTATTTGCTGCGATTGAAATACCGACACCTGTTCCACAGATCAGCACTCCACAGTCTGCCTCACCTGCCACAACAGCGCGTCCGACTTTTTCTCCATACTCCGGATAGTTGCAGCTATCTGACGTATCTGTTCCAAAATTAATAACCTCATGTCCTAATTCTTTCAGATAGTCCATAATAACAAATTTTAACTCAGTTGCTGCATGATCATTTCCAATAGCGATTTTCATTGTTCTCCTCATTTCCTTTTATTTATTTGCTCTTATAGAAACATTTTATTCCAAACAATAAATTTGCCCAAAAACATGCAATCTATTGTTTTGCTTTGTTTTTCTTTGCCAAATCCCTTCTGTAAAAAAACAGCACGATTTTTTCCAGATAGCGTTTTAACACGATCTGTATCTCTTCTTTCGGATGAATCGGTTTTACCAGAATGGAACGGATACCGGCACGCTTTGCACCGTATACGTCTGTAAAGATCTGATCCCCGACAAAAATGGTATTGCCGGTATCTGTACCTAACTCTTCCATTGCTTTTTTATAATTTGCCGGATTCGGTTTGCCTGCCTTGTAAATATATGAAACGTTCACTGCATCGTTAAACATTTTCACACGTGGCTCTTTATTATTCGATAAAAGCATACACGAAAATCCCAGTTCCTTTAAATGTGCAAACAGGGCACATGCACGCTCATCTGCCGGTGCTCCATGCCGTACCAGTGTATTGTCAATGTCAAATATCACCCCCCGGTACCCTTTCGCATATAATTGATCAAAATCTATCTCATAGGTTGAATCCAGATATTCATCCGGATAGAACTTTTCCATCATATTTTTCCTCTTTTTCATTTTCAGTTAAGTTCATATCTGCCGCATGATACTGCATACATGCTCATTGATATTTTTTATACGAGATACAGTGTACTATACTTTGAAAAAAATATCCAGTAAAAAAGAGAATCACTCACCAGCGGTTCTCTTTTTATCATCATTTATATTCTATAATTATAATGAAAAATTCTCATTCGGACGGATATATAATAATCCGGTCTGGCTCATGCGCTCTCCAACAAAGAACTGATACTGCTGCAATACCTGATCTTTCTTCATATCAGAAACAGCCTTCTCAACATCGAGACTTGCAATATCACTCGCAATTCCTTTCAACTCATATTCGGCATCCGGCTGATACTGTTTCGCATACTCCGTGGCACCATAATCCGGTTTGTTATCTCTCTCTCTTTCCGTAACCTCCGCCACTCGGGTGTCTTTTGCCACCTCATCTATGGTATTCGGTACCGTCTCCTCCTGAATCTGAGTATTCTTTATGGTATTGTAATCATAAAATCCCGCCTGTATGCGGATACCTGAAATATTCATACCACTACCCCATCTATCTGCATCTTCTACTTGATAAAAATATATCGGTCTGCCTTTGTAAATACTTTAGCACCATTTTAATGTTCTGTTACTTGTCTAACATCTTTTTCAATTCACTCATAAATGTATTCACGTCTTTGAACTCCCGATATACCGAAGCAAATCTCACATAAGCAACTGCCTCAAGATCCTTTAGCTTATCCATCACAAGCTCTCCGATCAGGCTGCTTGGTATTTCCTTCTCTTCACGGTTAAATATCTCCGTCTCAACCTCATCAACTAACTGATTGATCTGATTTACGGAAATCGGTCTCTTATGACATGCACGCAATACACCTGCCTCGATCTTAGAACGGTCATACTGTTCCCTGTTATTGTCCTTTTTAATAACGATAAGTGGTATGGTCTCTACTTTCTCATAAGTCGTGAAACGCTTCCCACATTCATCGCATAACCGTCTGCGGCGAATCGAATTATTATCGTCTGCCGGTCTCGAATCAATAACTCTTGTATTTTCACTGCTGCAAAACGGACACTTCATAAGCTACCTCCTATGCACAGACCCCCATTTACTAAAAGTATATCCATTGTTTTTGTAATTGTCAACATAATTTTCCCTGTCAGATACGCCTGTTTTTGGTCATTTCAACAAAATTTTTCGAAACGTTTTCGTTTTATTTTGACAATAAAATTTCTATATGTCCTATATTCTATTGTTGTATTTTCTTACGGACTTCCTTTTCTTCTACCTCAACCAGTATGATATCCGGCCCGATCTTTACGATCTTACACCACGGAATGTGCAGTTCAAATTCTCGGCCCACACATCCAAAAAATTTAGCCGGCCCCGGAATGATGATCGTCCGGATACATCCGTCATGTTCATCAAACTCCAGATCACATACATTTCCAAGGCACTTGCAGTCACAGACATTGATCACTTCTTTTTTCTGAAATTCACAAAAACGCATACAGTCTTCCAAACCAGTTCGTTTAAAAAACCATATGCGTCTTTGCATATTTTTAGACTATATTTTATACATTAAAGCGGAATAAGATCACATCCCCATCTTTGACGACATAATCTTTTCCTTCCATGCCCACGATTCCTTTTTCACGTGCTGCGGAAAGGCTTCCATTATCTAAAAGATCCTGATAGTTTACTACTTCTGCCTTGATAAATCCACGTTCAAAATCGGTGTGAATCTTTCCTGCCGCCTGCGGAGCTTTTGTGCCTTTTTTGATCGTCCATGCACGACACTCATCCTCCCCTGCAGTAAGGAAACTGATCAGTCCAAGCAGGCTGTAGCTTGCTGCCACAAGCTTATCGAGACCACTTGACTCTACACCAAGATCCTCAAGATATTCTTTCTTTTCATCCTCGTCGAGTTCTGCCAGTTCCTGCTCTATCTGTGCACAGATAACAAATACTTCTGCCCCTTCTTCTTTTGCCATTTCTCTTACTTTGGCAACATGTGGATTTGAAGCTCCGTCATCTGCAAGATCATCTTCAGATACATTTGCAGCATAAATCGTAGGTTTTGCAGTAAGAAGATTATAGCCCTTAAACCAGATCTGTGCATCCTCATCATCCGGCACTTCAAATGTTCTTGCCATTTTACCTTCTTCAAGATGTGCCTTTACTGCCTCTACAAGTTCAAGTTCTTTTGCAAGAGTTTTATCCATTCTCGCCTGTTTTGCAATTTTCGCAATTCTTCTGTCGAGAATCTCTACATCTGAGAAAATAAGTTCCAGATTGATTGTCTCAATATCCCTTGCCGGATCAACCGATCCATCAACATGAATGATATTCGTGTCTTCAAAGCAACGTACTACATGTACGATCGCATCTACTTCACGGATATTGGCAAGAAACTGGTTTCCAAGTCCCTCTCCTTTGCTTGCGCCCTTTACAAGACCCGCAATATCTACAAACTCGATCGTAGCAGGTGTAACTTTCTTTGTGTGATAGAGTTCACCAAGCTTTACGATTCTCTCATCCGGAACGGATACGATTCCGATATTTGGATCAATCGTTGCAAATGGATAGTTTGCGGAGAGTGCTCCCGCCTTTGTGAGTGAATTAAACAATGTAGACTTTCCGACGTTCGGAAGTCCGACAATTCCTAGTTTCATTTTATCTTATACCTGTCCGAAAATCCTTGATTTGTAGGGATTTTCGCCTTTCTATTGTTTTTTACTACACAAATTACTACACAATTTTTAAGGATTTCTCTGTAATTTGTTATTGTGTTAGGTCTAATACTATCCCCCTTTATATTTTCAATCCAATACTCAAACCATGCTTTGACTGTCATATCACCACAAGCATTGATTCCACCATGTTCATCCTCGAACCTAGCGTCTGCGTACCAATTACGGCATTCTTGAAGTTTCGGAAAATATCTTTGAACGGACTTTCCTGTACGCTTGCTGACAAATCCCGCTGTATACAATCCGTCTTTTCTTTGGCATATTCCTACGCCAAGCTCTCTTCCTTTTAAATCTTTGCCCGTAAAATCAACTCCTTTCTGCTGTGTAAGCATAAAGAGTTTGATACAGTCTAGTATTATATCATAAGTCTTGCAATTTTGTAACCACAAAATTTCACTTTGGTTTTTTCCCAACATATTAATAGTGAAAAATAGTAACAAATTAAGCACCTTCAGAAAGATATATCTCTTTTTTAACTCCGGTGCCTCGTTTAATTCTTTCACACTTGCCAGCGTCGGCATCTGAAACATATGTATCTGGTAAAGTTTTCCATCTACATATTGTTCAGCGTCATCTAAATCCGAGTGCTCTAATACGTAGTCAAAATACTCTATCATTTTTTCTACATATTCCCTAAGCTCCACTTTTCCTGCAAAATACATGCCCCGCCAGTAATTACAGTAGATCTCGTCCTCCATATCCAGCGGATTTTCGTTTTCCTTTAATACGTTATTATAAAGCTTTTCGATCACATCCTGTGACCGGCAGAACATATCCTCGCTTAAATCTTCCCTCTCATCCGTACCGCAGATCCAGTTGCCGTAAACATCATATTCCAGTTCTTCCTTTAAACCGTCAAGGTCATATTTATCCCCATCTAATGCCCGTACTTTTGGATCATCATAAACAGCGATTGCACGGTCTGTCTGTTCGATCAGACGTTTCTGAAATTCTACACTCTCGTTTTTTTCACCGTGTCCAAAACCAGCACGCATGTTTACCTGAACCACAACATAATTATAATAGGCAAACAGTATCTTTTTTCGGATTTCCCAGTCTTCTATTTCAAAATACCGGTCAAACGCCTCCCGTTCAATCTCAAAGCATGCAATACTTTTCTTTGCATCTTCTACTTCACTGTAACGGCTGTAAAAACCGCCAAGTATATGTGTGGTCAGAAGATACTTTTCCCAGACTCCTGTTTTCTGATAATATTTCTGAACAACCTGCGCCATACCAATACATATCAGCCTGTCACAATACCCTGACGCATTCATTCTGTCCAGCTGCTTATAAAACTCATCCGCAAGTTCATCATTTAATCTGTCTTCATGTTCGATAAAAGGCCTTGAGTGCCGTCTCATTTAAATATGCTTCCCGCTCCAGGTTTTTCGTATACTTTTCAAAAAAATCGGCTATATTGCTACTTGTAATCACGTTTGCACCTCTTAGGTTCTCTCAACAGATCAGTCTGGGAAACGTGTACTATTGTTTCTTAATTATTCCAGTCCGTCTGCAAATTGTTCAAATTTTGTTCTTACATTGCGGAATGTCTGCATCAGTTTCGGTGAAAACCCCCCACATTCTCCATTTACGATCATATGAAATGCATCTTCCTTTGAAAAGGCATCTTTATAACAACGCTCATTGATCAGTGCATCATATACATCTGCTACTGATACCAACTGTGCAGATACCGGAATCTCTTCTCCTTTTAATCCATCCGGATATCCTTTTCCGTCATAACGTTCATGGTGGGATCTTGCGATCTCATAAGTTACCCTCTGTGTGACCGGATCCCAGTCATCTTTCATGGAATCTAAGATCTCACATCCACGCAATGTATGAGATTTCATATACTCAAATTCATCTTTGGTCAGTTTTCCCGGTTTTAATAAGATACTGTCCGGAATCGCGATTTTTCCAAGGTCATGCAATGCACTCGCTGACACGATCGTATTGATCATATCCGGTGTCAGTTCATACTCCGGATAATTTTTTGCAAAATCCTCTGCAAGTATCCTCGTATAACCTTTTACCCGCTGGATATGTTCTCCACTCTCTAAATTACGGTACTCAACGATCGTACCAAGCATATCGATGATATCCTGGTTGCGCTTTTCAAGCATCTTCGTCTGCTGCTGCAGTTTATCATATGCCTTGCGCAATACGGCTGTCTGATCTGCCACTTTCTCTTCAAGCTGGTTTTTGTATACATACTGATTTACCATATTCTGTACACGTTTCTGTACCAGTGCTGTTTTATATGGTCTGCCGATAAAATCAGAAACACCGTAATCAAAGCATTTTTTCTCGATCTGCATGCTCGTCTCACCGCTGATTACGATAACCGGTATTTTATCTAAGATTTTTTTACTCTGCATATGCTCTAATACTTCAAATCCATCCATGACCGGCATAATAAGGTCAAGAAGCACTGCATTGATATTTCCTTTTTCTTTCTCAATGACCTCTAATGCTTCTTTGCCGTTCTCGGCTTCTAAAACATCATAATCATCTCTTAATATTTCTTTCAGAAGTTCCCTGTTTATATATGCATCATCTACAATGAGAATTTTATATCTCATATCTGCTCCTCCTCGTATATAAAGCTACACGTTCATCTGTTTTTCGGACCGTAACATTTGTAACTTCATCAGAAAACCATCTTGCACCATTTACATCTATCTTTACACCCTGATATATGGTTCCTTTTACGATCAGCTTCGCATGTTTGCTCTTTTCAATCTCTTCATCCAGATACACATCTTTTTTCTGTATCTCTTTCATTTCAAGTTCCTTTGTGTAAATCGCATCTTCAACCTTCAGATACATCGGATTTACATTCCGCTCCTCCGGCATATATCTTTTCTGAAAATTCTGATAAGCACTTCTTAGCAGCGATAATTCTTTTCCTACTGATTTCATCTGCAATACAAGCTGATTTTTATCATTGATATATTTATCTTCCCTGCCGACACAAACCTCGGTATGTAACCTTGCTTTATTACCAAGATCATACACCTCTAAGTTCTGCCCCGCCTGTGTAATGCCTCCGACGATCTTTCCCATTTTTCCGGCACTGATATGTCCTCTGTTTCGCGAATTGTTTCCTTTTCGCAGAATGATATTGGTCACTTCAACCTTTCCATTTCCGAGTTCCTTAATTGCCTCCTCATTGATTCCTGACACAACACCTTTTTCTTTTAACGATGAAAGTATCTGCTCTCTTGTAAGTACTGCGTTCTCATCGGTTAACAGTATATATGCTTCCATCTCGCAGTATACATCAGACTTGAATACTGTTCCACCGGAAGACTCATCTCGATTCCAAGACGGTGCCCCAGTTCAATCTCATGTTTCTGATCCTGCGTAAAAGTAAGTTCTTCTATATTCAGTAATTTACCCCTCCATTGCCATCTTATGAACGACTTCTACAAGTTTGGTGTACTGCTCTTTCACTTTCAAAAACAGGTCATCTGTTTCCTCTACTGTATCTTTTCCCCGCAGCTGTTCAGTCAGATCTGAACTTGCCTGATACAGTTTGTCAAATCCAAGATTCAGGCAAATTCCTTTTATGGTATGTGCCGCCCGAAATGCCTGGTCTGCATTTTTTTCTTTTAAACCATCCTCCAGCATCTGAAAACTCGGGTCATCTAAAAATTTAATCACAAATTTTTTTAAAATTACTTCACTTCCCAGTCTATCAAGCACTTCCTCATAGTTCTGTCCTAACTGTTCATAACATTCTTTAATTGTCATGTCCATCCTCTTCTCAAAGTACCTTTTTACCTATTATATTTATCTTAAGTATTTTTACAGTAAATGTCTACCATTTTTTTAGTACTTTTTTACCAAAAGACGGAATCTGTCGTAAAATTTACAGATTCCGTCTTTTTTTATATTTCATATGTCATTGCCGCATCATCCCTCGACTCAATGACGATCAATATTCCTTTTTCAAATGTAATTTCTGCCTGCTTTTCTGTAATCTCATTGCTTACTCCAAGCGAACAGAAACCCTTTAAGCAATAATCATCCAGCGGATATTTAAATCCTGTCAGACAAAGATGTTCCACCTTCGCAGTATACGGGATCAGTGAAACATATTTTCCAAACTGCTCCTCTTTCTTTAAAATCATGCCACAGTCTGTCATGCGGATACGGTTATTTGCATCCAGCAGCTCAATTTTAACGCCCGCTTCCAGACCTATGCCCAAAAGCTCAATATTTCCAAGCACATGGTCTAATCTCGAACCGGTTCCACCTAGTACTGTAATGAGCTCTGCCCCCATTGAAATCGCAAGGTGAATTGCAGACTCCGTATCGGTATCATCTTTTACCGGATTTAATTTATGCCAGATAATATCATCTTTCTTCTGAAACCACTCCAAAGTCCCGTTGCTCACTGAATCAAAGTCACCGATAATAATCTGGGGAATGATCTCGTTTCTCCGCAGAAATTCCATTCCTGAATCCGCTGCAATCACCGTTTTTTCAGCAACGCCATTTAAAACTGCTTTCGCAAATGCATCCTCAATTTTTCCACCCGATATGATAAAAAAACGTTTCATACATTCTGCTCCCATCATGCATTTATAATATTTAAGAAGCGGATCGTGTTCTCAGTCACATCTCCGGAGAAAACGGCACTGCCGGCAACAATGATGTTTGCTCCTGCATCCATCAATTCCCCAACGTTTGAAAGATTAACGCCTCCATCTACTTCGATATCTGTCTTTAATCCCTGCTCATCTACGATTTTTCTTAATTCACGGACTTTCTCCACTGTATAAGGAATCAGCTTCTGTCCTCCGAATCCCGGATTTACCGTCATAATAAGAACCATATCCACTTTTTCAAGTACACAGGATATTGCTGACACAGGTGTTGCAGGATTTAACGCAACTCCCGCCAAAAGTCCCTTTTCTTTGATTTTTTCTATCGTGCGGTCAAGGTGTCTGCAGCTCTCTGCATGGACAGTGATCAGATCTGCCCCCGCCTCAGCGAACTCATCAATATAACGTCCCGGTTCTTCGATCATCAGATGGACATCAAAAATACGGTCTGTACATCCTCTGATAGAACGGATAACCGGCATTCCAAATGAAATGCTCGGAACAAACATTCCGTCCATAACATCAATATGCACATACTGTGCTCCCGCCTCATCAAGTTCTCGTATCTGTTCTCCAAGCCGGCTGAAATCAGCAGATAATATAGATGGTGATAAACAATTCATTTCTTCCTCCGTAATTTTGTCGTTTATTTAATATTTCCGGACTGACTTTAATTCCTCATACAGCAATTTATAATTTTCATACCGCAGCAGGCTGATGCTTCCTTCTTCTAATCCCTGCTTGACGCCACAGTCCGGCTCACTGATATGATTACATCCCTTAAATCTGCAGTATGGCTCCCATCTGCCAAACTCCGGATAAAATTCTTTTAAATCTTCCTTTTCCATGCCCGGAATATAGAGTGTGGAAAAACCGGGAGTATCCATAATATAAGTATCCCCACCGATCGGTATGATTTCAGAATGCCGTGTTGTATGCCTTCCACGCTCAATCTTACGGCTGACTTCCCCTGTCTGCATCGTGATATTCGGCTGCAGACGGTTCACGAGTGAAGACTTACCAACCCCGGATGGGCCTGCCACCGCTGCTGTTTTCCCTTTCAGAAGTTCTAACAGTCCATCAACACCCTGTTCCTCTTTTGCACTCGCAAAAAGAGTATGATAACCGCATGCTGTATAGATATCTGCAAACGAATGGAGTTCCTCTTCTGTAACCAGATCTGTTTTGTTAAAGCAGATCGCAACCGATACCTTCTGATATTCCATCATAACAAGGAAACGGTCTAACAGATTAAAATTAGGCTGCGGTTTTGCAGCAGCAAAAATGATCAGTGCAAGATCAATATTTGCAACAGCCGGGCGCACCAGTTCATTTTCCCGCGTCAGGATCTTTTCAATATTTCCTTTTTTGTTTTCCTCATCCAACACGGCAATCTCAACATTATCCCCAACCAGAGGCTTGATATTCTGATTTCGGAATATGCCTTTTGCCTTACACTCATAAATTCCGGATTCTGCTACATGAATGTAGTAGAATCCGGAAATTCCTTTGATAATCTTTCCCCGCATAAATACTTTTACTCTTCCTGAAACTGTACATCAATGGTCTGATCTTTTAAATCATTGCCGTTTAGATCCAGCCAGGTAACTACAATCTTACCGCTGTCCGAAAGGATACCTGTCTTTGATAAAAGCAATCCTCCGGTACCAAAATCTGCAAGTGTCTTTCCATACCAGGTCTGTAAAACATTGCCCTGATCATCATATAAAACAATGTCTGCCCCGGAAATATTAGATGTATCCGACGGTAGCCGCAGACTGACATTCAATTTATAGGTCTTTGTTGTAATCTGCTGTGCCGGCTCCGGTCCAAGACTGACGGTGATCGTGATGGACGCACCCGGATCAGCCTGTGTTTCTGCTGCAAGAGACTGTCCGATTACGATTCCGGCATCCGTGTCACTGTATTTTGTCGTTGTTGAAACATTAAACTGTGATAACATTTCCCGCGCCTGTTCTTCAGACTTATAGCTTGTCGATACATCCGGCACTGTAATCTTCTCAGATCCAAGACTGATCTCAAGTGTGATCGTATCGCCTTCTTTTCCCTGTGTGTCTCCATTTGGTGTCTGGGAAATCACATATCCTTCCGCAACAGAAGAACTATAGGATGTTGTCTTTGTAACATTAAATCCCTTTGCCGTTAATGCCGCACTTGCATCTGTTTCACTCTGTCCGACAACATTTGGTATATCGACCGTATTTTCACTGCTGCCGTCAGCAGCTCCGCTGCTTATGATAACCTCGATCGTTGTATTCTTTTCCACAGTCTTTCCATCTGCCGGATCCTGGCTGATGATCTGTCCTTTTTCTACCGTATCTGATGATGCAGTTCCTGCCTGTCTGATACCGAGTCCTGTTCCGTTCAACTCCTGCTTTGCCTGATCCATAGTCTTTCCGGTCAGGGATGGTACTACCACGCCATCCTTGATCTGGGTACTCTGGCTGTCCCCTGTCTGTGTCTCCGTCTTTGTGGTCTCTGTATTCGAAGAAGTGTTCTTACCGGATTTCATACCGCCTGCTAACGTAATACACAGATAAATAATAATGATAATGATCACCACACCTGCTGCAATTCCCATGATCGTGATCGCCTTTTCCATCTTCGGATTGATATCGCCATCCTCATCATCAATATCATCATCGTCATCGTCGTCATCATCAATAACCGGTTCCTGAATTTTGATAGACGCAGGATCCACATAAACATTTGCAGTCTGCTTTTTGATCTGGTTTAAATCATCTGCTCCGATCACTCTGGTTTTATCCTGATTTGCAAGTGGAACCATTACAACAAAATCTTCATTCGGGCTGATCAGTGCTTTTCGCAGATCTGCCAAAAGAGCTGTCATGGAAGAATATCTTCTGTCAGGATTCTTCTGTGTACATTTTAAGATGATCTTTTCCATGCTGATTGGAAGATTCGGCGCATAGACACTTGGCGGCACCATTTCTTCCTGAAGATGCTGGATTGCAACTGCAACCGTCGTGTCACCATCAAACGGAACCCGTCCTGTCACCATCTCATACATCACGATACCCAGTGAATAGATATCACTCTTGCCATCCACAAATCCATTTCGCGCCTGTTCCGGAGATGAATAATGCACAGATCCCATCACATCTGAACTGATCGTATTAGATGTCGCTGCCCTCGCAATACCAAAATCCGTTACTTTTACCTTTCCCTCTGTAGAGATCATGATATTCTGCGGTTTGATGTCACGATGAACGATGTTTTTATTGTGTGCAGCTTCTATACCTCTGCCCACCTGGATTGCAATACTGACTGCTTCCTTAAAAGAAAGCTGTCCCTTTTTCTCAATGTATGTCTTTAATGTAATTCCTTCCACATATTCCATCACGATATAATGCAGACCATTCTCACTGCCGACATCGTAAATATTTACAATATTCGGGTGTTCTAACCCTGCAGCTGCCTGTGCCTCGGAACGGAATTTCGTTACAAAATTAATATCCTCGGAAAACTCTGCCTTTAATACTTTAATCGCTACAAATCTTCCCAGTGTAAGATCTTTTGCTTTATATACATCTGACATTCCGCCAGCGCCAACTTTACCTAAAATCTCATAGCGGTCTGCTATGTACATACCCTCTGTCAACATTCTTTCACCTCATCAGAAAATGGTTCTATCAATACAACCGTAATATTATCCTTGCCACCATTTCGATTGGCAGTCTCAACTAGCTTTTCTGCTTTCTCAACAATATCCCTCTGTCCCAGCACAATCTGTCTGATCTCATCATCTTCAATCATATTTGTCAGTCCATCGGAACACATCAAAATCTCATCTCCCGGTTTCAGACTGATCTCAAAGAAATCAGCTATTACCTCCGGCAATACACCAACTGCCCGTGTAATGATATTTTTATCCGGATGATCTTTTGCATCTTCTTTTCTCACTTCACCTAAGCGGACCATTTCCTCAACCAGAGAATGATCCCTTGTAATCTGTGTAATATCTTCCTGATTGATCACATACAATCTGCTGTCTCCAACATTTGCGGCATAAAGTGTATTCCCTATCACCGTTGCTGCGACAATCGTTGTTCCCATTCCATTTTTTGCCGGATCTGCCTGTGCCTCTGTCAAAAGCAGACTGTTTGCCATTGAAACAGCACTCTTCATAATTGCCACCGGCTCGTTCTCTACTGATTTACCAATCAATTCAACCAGTTTTTCTACTGTAAATCTGGAAGCATAATCACCTGCAGCGTGACCACCCATTCCATCCGCTACTAAAAAAAGATTCGGCAGATTTCCCACAGCAGTCTCTGATGTAAACATATAATCCTGATTCATTTCCCGTCGCTGCCCGATGTGCGTCATGGAAAACGTCTTCATCTTCTCTACTTCCTACCTTTCTGCATGACTGATATAACGTTTGCGCAATTGTCCGCATGCACCGTCTATATCCCTGCCCATTTCCCTTCTAATTGTAACTTGAATTGCATTTTTTTCAAGCCTATTTTTAAATTTAAGAATTGCTTCATGATCCGGCTGCACATAAGAACGCTCTTTGATCGGATTGACCGGAATCAGGTTTACATGACAATTCATACCGTGGATCAGCTCCACAAGCCTTCTTACGTCCTCCTCGGTATCATTGACACCGCCAACCAGACTATATTCAAATGTAACGCGCCTTCCGGTCTGTTCAAAATAATACCGGCACGCCTCGATCACCTCATGAATCTCATATTTATTGGCAACCGGCATCAGTTCTAACCTCTTCTCCTGTGAAGATGCATGCAGTGAAAGTGCCAGTGTGATCTGCAGCTTTTTATCTGCCAGTTCCCTCATCTTTGGAACAATGCCGCATGTCGAAACTGTCACGTTCCGCTGGCTGATATTCAGACCGTTTTCATCCGTCAGAAGTTCAATAAATCTGAGCAGGTTGTCAAAATTATCCATTGGTTCTCCGGTTCCCATCACAACAACATTAGAAACTCTCTCCCCGGTATCTCTTGTAATCCGGTAGATCTGATCTAACATTTCTGACGGTGTCAGTCCACGCACCAGACCATCTAACGTCGATGCACAGAACCGGCAGCCCATCCGGCAGCCGACCTGAGAGGAAATGCAGACCGAATTGCCATGCTTATAACGCATCAGGACGCTCTCTATCACATTTCCATCATCTAATGCGAACAGATATTTCCTGGTACCGTCTAATTTTGAAATTTGTACTGCCTCCTGCTTTAAACTGACAAAATGACATTCATTTTTTAGTTTTTCCTGAAGGGATTTTGACAGATTTGTCATTTCATCGAAGGATGATGCCTGCTTTTGATGCATCCACTGATACAGCTGTTTTGCACGGAATGCTTTCTCTCCGATGGATTCCATATATGATTTTAATTCTTCCAGATTCATAGACTTGATATCTGTTTTTTCCTGCTGCATAACTTTCTCTTTCCATTCTCTTTTTCAATAACTATGAGATACGTTTTAATTTCGCGTAGAAAAATCCATCTCCCACCTGCGCTCCCGGATAGATCTGTTCCATATCAAGCAGTTCAAATTCCGGATGTTTTCCCAGAAACCATGCAACGTTCTCCTGATTTTCTCCAGGATTGATCGTGCATGTAGAATAAACCATGATCCCATCTTTTCTGACATAGGAACAGACGGTATCTAAAATCCGGCGCTGAAGTTCTTCTAACTCTTCCTGCTGCCTGCGGCTCATTTTATAACGGATGTCAGTCTTTTTCCGCAGCACACCAAGTCCAGAACATGGAAGATCTGCAATCAGTACATCGGCTGTTTCCCTTGCGCTCTCATCTGACACCGTGGCATCCCAGACCTTTGTTGTCATATTTTTCACCTGATAACGGCTGATATTTTCCTCGATCAGCCCCGTCTTGTATTCCGTCAGATCCCGCGCCTCCACGCTTCCTGTGCCGTTTAACATTTCTGCAAGATGTATACTCTTACCTCCCGGAGCTGCACAGACATCGATCACATGTGCATCTTCCCCCGGTGCCGCAGTCTCCGCCACCATCATGGAACTGATATCCTGTACATAAAAAAGTCCCTCTCTAAATGAAGGAAGTGCCATCAGATGATCAAAACCGGAGATCGCAAAGGTATAATTATATGCCTTTGCATAACCAGATCCATCTGCATGCGGCAGTCCTTTATATTGAAGATCCTCTAACGTCTGGACCGTCACACCTTCCGCTTCTAACTGTTCTTTTAACGCTTCCGGTGTGATCTTTGTCACATTTGTGCGGATCGTAAGCGGTGCTTCTCTCGAAAATGCATCCAATATTGCCTTTGTCTGCTCTGATCCATATGCGCTAAGCCACTCTTCCACGATCCACTCCGGCATGGAATAATGGACACTCAAAGCACAAACCGGCTCTTTTTCTTCATCCGGATACTGGATGGAACCATGGTTTCTTGCAATATTTCTGAGCACACCATTCACAAAACCGCTCAATGTAGAAAATCCGCTTTTTCTTGCCAGTTTTACAGCCTCATTACATGCTGCCGAATCCGGCACAGAATCCATATAGCATATCTGATACACACCAAGTCTTAAAATATTGCGGATGACGGGTTTCATTTTTTTTACTTTCACTTTGGAAAACTGGTCAATCACATAATCAAGCTCTATCATGTGCTGGATCGTTCCCTCAACAAGTCTGGTTAAAAAGGCCCTCTCATATTTTTCCATATACTGATATTTTTCAAGTACTGCACGAAGCACCTGATTGCTGTATGCCCCATGCTCCGTCACTTCAACGAGAACATCTAATGCCAGTCTTCTTGTATTTACGGTATCAGTCATCACGATTACGTCCTCCAAACAAAAGAACCAGTCGAAGCAGCTGTAAGATTGCCGCAGCCGCACTTGCAACATAGGTCAGTGCCGCAGCTTTCAATACTTTTCTGGTATAAGGCAGTTCACTGTCAGATAAAATTCCCTGCTCGCCTAAAATCCGAAGTGCCCGGTATGAAGCATTAAATTCAACCGGAAGCGTTACAAGCTGGAATAACACTGCAAATGAAAAACATAAGATTCCTAGATCGATAAGCATCGCACCTGTTGACCGGTTAAAAAACAACCCGATCAGAATCAGCGGCCATGCCAGTGTTGAACCGATATTGGCAACCGGAACGATCGCTGTACGGAATGACAATGGCACATAATTTTTCTGATGCTGGATCGCATGTCCACACTCATGCGCTGCAACTCCGATCGCAGCAACGGAATTACTTCCGTACACGGAATCAGACAGATTCAGTGTCTTTTTCGACGGATTATAATGATCTGTCAGACTTCCTGATATATGACAGACTGTCACGTCATAAATTCCGGCAGAATTTAAGATACGCTCCGCTGCCTGTGCTCCTGTCATACCGCTCATGCTGCGGTACTGTGAATATTTATTAAAAGTACTCTTTACTCTTGCAGATGCGATCAGACAGATTACCGCACCAATTAAAACTAAAACATAAGTCGGATCAAAACCATAATAGTAATAAGGCATACTCATTACCTCCATTCACTTAACCACGTGTAAAATAAGTTCCTGCTTCCACCGTATAACCATTTAAAAATGCTTCCGTGGTCATACGTTTCTTTCCTTCTAACTGTACTTCAAGAAGCTCTAGGACACCATTTCCTGTCTGTACCAGAAAACTTCCCTTTTCCGCTTTTATAATGCAGCCCGGAGCAGCTTTGCCTTCATCCGGAAGTACATTCGCTCTCCATATCTTAAGTGTTTTTCCATCCAGTCTTGTATATGCACTCGGCCACGGATTTAAGCCACGGATCAGACATTCAATCTCTTTTGCACTCTTTTTCCATTCAATACTGCCTAATTCTTTGTGGATCTTTGCCGTATGTGTTGCTTTGCTGTTATCCTGCGGTGTATAAACAGCCGTGCCGTTTTCAATCGCTTCTATGGTCTTTACACAGAGTTTCGCTCCAACTTCTGCAAGACGGTCAAATAAACTTCCACCTGTTTCATCCGGCCGTATCTCAACTTTTTCTTCTAAAATGATATCTCCTGTATCAACGCCTTCGTCCATACGCTGTGTGGACACACCGGTATATGGATCGCCATTTATGACTGCCCATTGGATTGGTGCTGCACCACGGTATTTCGGCAGCAATGACGCATGTACATTTACACAGCCGTATTTTGGCATGTCTAACACTGCCTTTGGTATAATCTGCCCAAAAGCCACTACAATCATGATATCTGCATGAAAAGATTTCAGATATTCGATACATGCACTGTCCCTGACGCGCTCCGGCTGATATACCTCTATGCCATGTGCCAGGGCACACTCTTTCACCGGTGTATATTTTAATGCCTTGCTTCTTCCCACCGCTTTATCCGGCTGTGAGACAACCAGTACCACCTCATGACCGGCTTTTATGATTTCTTCTAATGTCCCCACCGAAAAATCCGGTGTTCCCATAAAAATAACTCGCATATATTATTCCTCCGGATCATCATAAGTTACATCATGTAACGGTCCTTCTACGAGTTCCGTGTACATATGTCCGTCAAGATGATCTAACTCATGGCAGATTGCCCGTGCCATAAGCTCTGTTCCCTCGATCTCGTATTCCTCCATATTTTCATCGAACGCACGCGCCTTCACATAATTTGGTCTTGTAACAGTACCGGCTTTTCCCGGAAGACTTAAGCATCCCTCATCCCCGGTCTGCTCACCGGATTTTTCAAGGATGACCGGATTGATCATAACGACCGGGCCTTCTCCGATATCAATGACTACGATTCTCTTTAACACACCAACCTGTGGGCCTGCAAGACCAACTCCGTTTGCCTCATACATGGTATCAAGCATATCGTCGATCAGTTCTTTGATCTTTGGTGTTATCTCTGTAATTTCCCTGCATTTTTTTGTAAGTACAGGATCTCCCTGTATTCTGATTGTTCTAAGTGCCATTTTTTTATCCTCCATTATACTATTTTAAAATCCGTTGACCGGGTTAAAATCAAATCCTACTGCCACATTCTGATACAGACGGTTATCCTTCATAAAACCTTCCAGTTTATCCTTTAAAAGAACAAGTGTCCTGTACTCTTTTGTTTTTACATAGATCACCTTCCGGTAGACATCGGATATTTTTGCAACCGGTGCATCTGACGGTCCGATCGGATAGATTCCCTCGCTGCTTTCTTTCGCCGCCTGACCGATTCTTTCCATCAACGCCATCGCTGCTTCCCCCGCTGCCATTTCATTTTTCGACGCACATAAAATATAAAGCATATTCCATACGGGTGGATATCGCATCAGTTTGCGGTATTCGATCTCCTGACCGTAAAAAGCCTCATAATTCTGTTCTTTTGCTGTCGTAATACTGTAATGCTCCGGGTCATAAGCCTGTATGATAACACTGCCCGGCACATCACCTCTGCCGGCACGTCCTGCCGCCTGCGTCAGAAGCTGAAAAGTCCGTTCAGCCGCACGGTAATCACTGATATGAAGCGAAAGGTCTGCCGCAAGCACACCCACTAACGTAACCCCGGCAAAATCATGTCCCTTTACGATCATCTGTGTACCGATCAGTATATCAGCCTCGTGATTTGCAAACGCTGACAAAATCTGTTCATACCCTTCTTTGCTCCTCGTGGTATCCATATCCATCCGAAGCACACGTGCCTGTGGGAAACGCGCCTTTACCACCTGTTCTATTTTCTGTGTTCCTGCCTTAAAGCCACTGATATACTTAGAGCCGCAGACCGGACACAGATCCGGCTGTGCCGTCGTATATCCACAATAATGACAGACTAAACGTGTCCTATCACCGCTTCCATGCTGACTCAGAGAAACATCGCAATGCGGACATTTTATCACATGACCGCAGGCTCTGCAAGAGACAAAGCCTGCCATGCCACGCCGGTTGATAAAAAGCATCGTCTGTTCTCCCTTTTTCAGACGGTCCTCCATGAGCTCACTCAGACGGTCACTTAAGATTGACCGGTTGCCCCTTCTTAACTCCTCCCGCAGGTCGATGATCTCGCACAAAGGCATCGGTCGTTTCTGTACTCTGTGTTTTAATTCTAACAGACAGTATTCATTTTTTTCTGCCTTATAATAACTCTCAAGAGATGGTGTAGCAGAACCAAGCACTACGATCGCGTCTGTCATTTCTGCCCTCTGTATCGCAGTTTCCCTCGCATGATATCTTGGCACTGTCTCGCTCTTATAGGAAGCCTCATGCTCCTCATCTATGATAATGATCCCCAGATCGGGGAACGGTGTAAATAACGCTGAACGCGGGCCGATCATCACTGAAATTTCTCCGTTTTTCGCACGTTCAAACTGGTCATACCGCTCTCCCGCCGAAAGTTTTGAATTTATGATCGATACCTGTGCCCCAAAACGGTTGTAAAAACGTCTCACCGTCTGGTAGGTTAACGCAATCTCCGGTATCAGCACGATCGCCTGTTTTCCCTGTGCGAGCACATGTGCGATCAGCTCCATATAAACTTCCGTCTTTCCGCTTCCGGTGACGCCTTTGATCAGATATGTCCTGCGTTCTCCCGCATCATACTCCGCCGTGATCTTTGAAACGATATTCTGCTGTTCCTCATTCAGTTGTTTTCGTTCCCCACCCGTGTCCAGTCCATCAACCGGATTGCGGTATGCTGTCTTACTGACAACTCTTACGATACCTGCTTCCTCCATTGCACGGATTACAGATGCTGAAACTGTCAATTGCTGCGTTGCCGTCTCCCATTCTAACTCCCGCTCATTTAACAGTGCCATAAGAAGTTTTGCCCTTGCCGTCTTATGCTTTCTCTCACATTCCGCCAGCTCATTTTTTGCCTCAACGGGATGCAGCGCAAGTCTTATTGTTCTCTGTTCTTTTGCTTTCTTTTTTTCCTTGACCGGCAGTACTGTCTTTAGGGCATGGTTCATGGTTCCGCCATAATTTTCCCGCATCCAGCCTGCGAGTGCGATCATCTGTGACTCGATCCGGACACCGTCTTTTACGACCGCGAGTATCTCTTTGATCTTATCTTCCTCATACTCACAGACATCTGTCAGTTCTATTACATATCCCTGCATTTTTCTGGAACCAAATGGAACTGAAACTAACATACCGACTGCGATCGTACTCTTTAGCCTCTCCGGCACCCGGTATTGAAACGTTTTATCTAATTTTCCCTGATAAATATCCACAATGATATTTGCATATTCTGCCATTTCAGTTACTATGCCTTTCTCTTTGTCTGTCCCGCTCTGCTGCCTTTTTTATAAGTTCTTTATCCTCCATCGGATAACGTACCCCGCAGATCTCCTGATAGTCCTCATGCCCTTTTCCTGCAAGAACGATAATATCTCCCTCTCTGGCGTGGTCAAATGCGTATGCCACCGCCAACCGCCGGTCTGCGATGCGTATGTATGCCCCTTCCGTACCCTTCATACCGTTCTCAATATCATCTAAGATCAGCTCCGGATCTTCCCATCTTGGGTTGTCGGATGTCAGAATCGTAAAATCTGCAAGCATTCCTGCCGTCTCACCCATTCTGCCTCTTCTTAATTTTGAACGGTTACCCCCGCAGCCGAAGATCACAATAAGCCTCCCCGGTTTAAATTCACGCAATGTCTGCAGCAGGTTGCGCAGACTCATCTCATTGTGCGCATAATCGATCAAAAACACGAATTCGTCTGATATTTTTGCATTTTCGCATCGTCCCGGAACCGTCTGTCTTTGCAGTGCATCTTTTATCACATTCTGCGCTATCTTAAAATGACGCACCACAAGAATGGCTGCAAGTGCATTTGAAACATTAAAAATTCCTGGCATCTGCAGCAGAAATTCTTCATTGCCATCCGTAAAAAAATGGCTGTATAATCTTCCTTCTTTCATGGAAAACGTAATCTTTTCTGCCACAATATCTGCCTTCTGCCCTAAAACTTCCATATGATTTTCTTTTTGCACAGAAAAAGTCTCTGTCTTACAGGTATGACCAAACAGTATTTTTTCTGTATTCCGGTCATCAAGATTGACAATCCCTGACGCACACTGCCTGAGCAGCCTGCTCTTACAATACAGATACTCTGCAAATGATGCGTGTTCTCCCGGTCCGATATGATCCGGTTCAATATTTAAAAATACCCCTATATCAAAAAAAATCCCTGCCACACGCTGCATCTTGATTCCCTGGGAAGATACTTCCATCACGCAGCACACACATCCATTTTTTACCATCTGCGCCAGTTCTTTTTGCAGATCGCTTGATTCCGGCGTCGTATGACCTGCTTTTTTTATATCTTTTCCATTATCCACCCAAATAGTGCCTATCATACCGGTCTTATATCCTGCTTCTTTTAAGATTCCTGCTATAAGAAATGATGTCGTCGTCTTTCCTTTTGTTCCGGTGATCCCGATCATCTTAAGTTTTTTTGCCGGATAGTCATAAAATGCTGCAGAAATCCGGGCAAGCGCCAATCTGGTATCATGTACCCCGATCACAGCCATGCCATAATTGCGTACCAGCTCATGCACACGCACTTTTCCATGCTCTGTATAAATAAAACATTCCCACCGGACATTTACCATACAGTTTTCATCCACTACCACCGCAAATGCACCTGCATTTACCGCATCCATAATATAATCGTGTCCATCCGTATATTGTCCCTTTATACAGACAAACAGGGACCCCCGCTTTACTCTTCCGGAATGATAACAGATATCCGTAATGATAAGGTCGTGGCTCCCCTTCACGCTTTCGTATGAAATATGTTCGAGTAATTGATTCAGCCGCATTCTCTTTCCTTGGAATACACTTGTTTTATTATATGACAGAACGTCTGTTTTTACAAGTTTTCCGCCTTTATTTTAGAAAAATGTTACATATTTTCCAATACCATGCGGCATACTGATATCATGATTTTATATAAAAGGAACACACGAACATGATTACAAAAAACTTCTTTGTCTGCGGACTGACCGGCTGGTGCATGGAAATTCTTTTTACTTCCACAGGCTCTTTTCTGAAACAGGATAAACGTCTGATCGGGCGGACATCCGTATGGATGTTTCCTATTTATGGAACTGCTGCGGTAATCGCACCACTGTACCGGCATATCAAAAATCTGCCGGCTCTCCTTCGTGGCTGTATCTATTCCGTTGGCATTTTTTCATTTGAATATATCAGCGGCACACTTTTAAAACACCATGGCATGTGTCCCTGGGATTACAGCCAGGCAAAAGCGAATATAGGCGGCGTCATCCGGCTTGATTATGCCCCACTGTGGATGGCTGCCGGATTGTTATTTGAACGCATTCTTATTCACTGTAACACTCCAGGCTCCTCCTGATATTTTTATTTTCAATTACTGATATATAGACTTATCTGCCCAAAAATATCTGAAAACGAGCGCATATTTTGTCAATATAACGTAAATTTTTTTCTTCTTGAAATCAGATAATGATTATTATATGATAGAAAAAATGCTGAATATTAGGAGGATTAATATGCGTCATTTAATGAGCCCATTGGACTTCTCCATCGATGAATTAGACAGGCTTTTAGACCTTGCCAATGATATTGAGAAGTACCCGAACAAATATGCACACGCATGTGAAGGCAAAAAATTAGCCACCTGTTTTTACGAACCAAGTACACGAACCCGATTAAGTTTTGAAGCTGCCATGTTAAATCTTGGCGGTTCTGTTTTAGGTTTCGCCAGTGCTGATTCCAGTTCCGCAGCAAAAGGCGAAAGTGTTTCCGATACAATCCGAGTTATCTCCAGTTACGCAGACATCTGTGCAATGCGTCATCCAAAAGAAGGTGCACCTCTTGTAGCTTCCCAAAAATCCAGAATTCCCGTTATCAATGCCGGTGACGGCGGTCATCAGCATCCAACCCAGACATTAGCCGATCTTCTTACCATCCGCTCCTTAAAAGGACGTCTTGACAATATGACGATCGGACTCTGCGGAGACTTAAAATTTGGCCGTACTGTTCACTCTCTGATCAGTGCCCTGATTCGTTATCCAGGCATTAAATTTGTACTGATCTCACCGGAAGAACTGCGTATTCCAAGTTATATCCGTGAAGATGTCCTGCGTGCAAATAATGTTCCATTTACTGAAGTTGAGCGTTTAGAGGATGCCATCCCACAGCTTGATGTACTTTATATGACAAGAGTCCAGAAAGAACGTTTCTTCAACGAGGAAGATTATGTCCGCTTAAAAGATTTCTATATCCTGACCAAAGCAAAAATGGATCTCGCACCGGAAGATATGATCGTTTTACATCCACTCCCACGTGTCAACGAGATCTCCGTAGAGGTAGATGACGATCCGAGAGCTGTTTATTTCAAACAGGCACAATATGCCGTCTATGTCCGTATGGCTCTGATCTTAACGCTGCTTGAAATTAAGGTTGAATAAGGAGGAGAACAATGTTAAATATCAGTGGAATCCATGAGGGCTTTGTCCTTGATCATATCCAGGCAGGTATGAGCCTGCAGATCTATCATGATTTAAAATTAGACCAGCTTGACTGTCCGGTTGCCATTATCAAAAATGCAAAGAGCAGTAAAATGGGTAAAAAGGATATTTTAAAGGTAGAATGTCCAACTGACGCACTCGATTTCGATATCTTAGGTTTTATCGATCACAATATCACGGTCAATGTGATCCAGAATGACCAGATCGTATCCAAAAAAGAACTTTGTCTCCCAAAACAGGTCAAAAATGTGATCAAATGTAAAAATCCACGCTGTATCACTTCGATCGAGCAGGAACTGGATCAGATTTTCGTTCTGACCGATCCGGAGAAAGAAATATACCGCTGTAAATACTGTGAGGAGAAATACACAAATCCAAACCGTCGTTAATCTAAAAATACTGCCAGATCATCCATTTATCGATCTGGCAGTATTTTTATGTAATCTTCTGTTTGCCAATATAAGCATATTTCTTTAGAACGGCCGCAGACAGCAGCAGTTACAGAGCATATTCAAAAACAGCATACTAAGACACCAGTTGCCTGCACTCGAATACGGTCTGTCGTAATTGCTTCCCATGTTTGTATACCATGTTCCGCCATACTCTAAATGCTGCAGGAACTGACGGTATTCAAAATTGCTCGGTTCCATCTCCACTGCACGTGTGGCATGCTCCTTTGCAATGATATTATTTCCTGCTCCCTGATTTGCCAGGGCACTGTAATAATACCAGCGTGCATTTCTTTCTGAAAAAGGAATCCCATTTAAAACATTAAGTGCTTCCGCATAACAACGGTTAGCTATGTAATTTGCAGCCGCCTGTATTTTGGGATTTTCAGTGCTCTGGTTATAATGATAGCTCTGTCCGCCCCCATATCCATAACCATTTCCTGAATTATATCCATAGCTGCTTCCCTGCTGCTTTTCCTTCATGATCTGGTCATATGCCTGCTGTACTTCTTTGAATTTTTCCTCAGCCTGCGCCTTGTTCGGATTATTGACATTGGCATCCGGATGATATTTACGGCTTAAGGAACGATATGCTTTTTTTATCTCTTCATCAGAGGCACTCCGTGAAACACCAAGCACCTGATATGGATCCATCATACATCAAACCTCATTATTTATGCTCTTTCTTTTTTGCCTTTTCCTGGGTTCTGCGCTTTTTAATCTGCAGATATTCATACTTCGACCATACACCTGAATACAGAATATTACGCAGAATATCCGCGTGCAAAAGAATTGGCAGACGTTCAAATGATTTTGCACATTCTGACATCATACTTGTCAAAAGCAGCCGGCACCAGGTATCAAGATCCTGCGCCTGTTCTTCCTGGACAAATGTGAGCGGATTATAACAGTTTTTCTTTTTATCCCTGTCATAATCTTCATACGCATCCATCAGATAGATAAATTTACCCATGTAAAATCCCATTGTGCGGAGTTCTTCTGCCCATTCATCTTCCTTCCAGCAAAACACTTCTGCAACCATCTCTCCGGTCAGACCGGCAACAAGATCAAGATTTGTCTCCCGGTGTTTTTCGGCATCTCCGATCTTTTTCATGTATTCCTCAATGGCACCTACCTGTCTCGGATATTTTGACATAATACGAGTATAATCCTTATCCAGCATTTTTGCAAATGCCTTCTTTGTATAAGCCCTGTCATCCTTCCAGTCATCAATAAGATTATGATATGCCAGAATCAGATTCATATCCGCAGCATATTTTGTAGCCTCGTTGATCCACGCATTCCGCTTCTGTGACGGATGCAGTGCACAGGTAAACTGTGACTTTTCATCCGGTAGTTCATACAGGCCGGTCAGCAGAACGATCAGAAACGTCATATCATATGCAAGCAGCATCTGTCCCTTGGTTCCACAATTTGATTTAAGCTGTCTGCAAAGTCCGCAGTAATATGCCTGATATGCTTTTTTGCCTTCTTCCGTCAGCTCTTTTTGATTGATATTAATATAACCAAACACAAAGCATTTCTCCTTTGTCAGCTTTTTTTGATAAATTCTGTCTTACATTTCGGACAGGTAATGCAGATCTTTCCTCTTCCCTTCGGCACCCGGACTGTCTGTCTGCACTGAGGGCATTTGAAAAAACGGTAAGTACCACGCTGTGCCCAGCGTTTTTTCATATTGTTTTTCTTTACCACTGCCTTGTATTTTGCATTTAGAAATCTCTGGTTCTCCTCATAACGTTTTGACACATTCCGCGAGAGTATTCTGAAATAAGAATAAATTAACAGTGCCAGTCCCAGCCAGTATAAAATATTCACCCGCAAAAATGTAGATACCAAAAGCAGTACCAGCGCAGCTATGATCTGCACTCTTGAAAGATCATCCACCCCATATCTGCCAATCATAAACTGTCGTAATTTTTCTCTCATCTATAACATTCCTTTCCATCCAGATGCCATCACATTTTTATATTTATGTACGGAAAAACGGTACCCATCTGGCACCGTTTTTTTGTCCATGACGCTATGGTAAACCCAATACACACAAACGTCAACATTCCTATTGTCTTTTAAGAAACATTTTAGATTTTGGTTATATTTCCCTTACTGATATCTGGTTTAAGCAGGACGATAAGCCGGGTTATGTCTAAACTGTGGCAAGCCACAGTCGGAATGATCATCTATCTAGGACGACTGTTACCAGCCGCCTCAAGCAACCTACCTAAAGCTGGCGGGCCACGTCAACGCTTTTGTTCGGTCTTGCTTCGGATGGGGTTTACATATGCCCTCTCTGTTACCAGAGAGACGGTAGTCTCTTACACTGCCCTTCCACCCTTACCCGGTATATACCGGGCGGTATATTTCTGTTGCACTATCCTTAGAGTCGCCTCTACCGGACGTTATCCGGCATCCTGCCCTGTGAAGCCCGGACTTTCCTCACCCCGATAAACGGGCCGCGATCATTTGTCCTACTTAAATCCATCATTTGCCAGCCGGCACATTCTGCCAGCAAGGCACCCGATTAACTATACACTTTTTTTCTTATTTGTGCAAGCCTGTTTTTCTTATACATTAAAACACGAACCACCGATAAATTCACGGATGATAGAATTCTGCCCGATTCCATCCGGGGACATCGGAAGAAAATAATCCAAAAACTTCAAAAGACGTTTTGCCTCAAGATATTCCGGACAATCCTTGTCAATGGCAAACAGCAATGGTTCTGCATATATCTTTAATACTGCCAGTTCATAGATCAGTGCAGAATTGAACATCACATCTGCCCCTTCCTGAAATGGAAAAATGTTCTTTTCCTCCCCACGGCGCACAGAATCCCACATGGCTATCGTTTCTTTTGCAGAGGTTCCTCTGGTTCTTGCATCACGCACGATACGGCGTATCATTCTTCCATCAGTAGTCGGCAGATAGTTATGCTCATCAATATTTAACTGTGTCAGCGCACTGATATAAATCTTAAATTTGCTCTCTACCGGAAGAGAATAGGACAATTTATCATTCAGTCCGTGAATACCCTCGATGACTAACACGTCATCTTTTCCCAGCTGCATGATCTTATCTTTGTATTCTCTTTTTCCTGTTTTAAAATTAAAGATCGGAAGATTCACTGCCTTTCCTGCCAGAAGTTCATTCATATCATGATTGAAAAGCTCCACATCCAGCGATTCAAGGCACTCAAAATCAAGTTCTCCGTTTTCATCACGCGGACACTTATCACGATCCACATAATAATCATCAAGTGGAAATGGATGCGGTTTTAAGCCTTTTGCCGCAAGCTGTATGGACAGGCGGTGTGAAAAAGTCGTTTTTCCAGATGAAGACGGTCCTGCGATCATGATAAACTTCTTGCCCTCTTCTTTTACGATCATTTCCGCAAGTGCGCCGATACGTTCTTCAAACAGTGCCTCCTGCGTCAAGATCATCTCCTGCGTCTTTCCTGCAGAGATTGCATCATTAAGAGCGCCGATCGTATCGATCTGCTGCAGTTTTCCCCAGTCTCTCGAACGTTTTAATGTATAAAACAATTTATCCGAAGGCACAAATTCCGAAACTTTTTTTGCATCTTCCCCAGGGAACAAAAGTACAAATCCATCCTGGTATGCTGTCACATCGTAATATCTTAAATATCCGGTAGACGGCACCATAAATCCATAAAAATAATCCTTATAATGATCCAGCTCGTAAATATTTACCCTGGAACTGCGCCGGTAACGGAACAGCTTCTCTTTATCTTTCATTCCAAGTTCATGGAATAAAGCTACTGCCTCATCCGTATTCATACTGTATTTTTCGATTGGCAGATCTGCCATCACAAGACGATACATCTCTTTTTTCAGTGATCCGATCATCGCCTCCGTGATCTTACAGCTTTCCCCGTCTTTCATCAGTTCACAGTAATATCCCTGACCGATGGCATATCTGACATGTACTCCAATATGCTCTTTGCTCCACAGATTCCACACTGCTTTTTGCATCAGCAGTGTGACACTCCTGCGGTAAGCACGTTTTCCGGTCTTATCAGAAGTTGTAAGAAAAGACAGTTCTCCATCTTTTTCTATGGTTTTCTTTAATTCACGCAGTCTGTTATTATACAATGCAAGCACGATATCATCCTCATACCGGTCCTGATATTCCTGCGCTATACTTAAAAAGCTGATTCCTGCCGGATACGTTTTTTCTTCTTCCCCGATTTTTACAATGATCTGTTCTTCTCCCATATGATTCTCCATTCCCGCCCATTTCTTAAGACAGCACAAATCCAGCATGTAAAAAATGTCATTTTCCACAAGGATGGCTTATGCTTTATAATATGCAAGTGCAGCTTCATTATAACCAAGCGATTCTTTTACTTCTCCGATACGTGCAGTTATTTTCTCTGACTCAGGCTGTTTTAAAAGATTATCCAGAATAGTTTCAAACACCTTGTGTTCTTTCTGCAGATACTGATGCAGTATGGGATTTTTTTCCATAAGTAAGTGTCTTCCGTATAAACATTCGACCTTATATCTGTTTTGATCCTGTCTTTCACAGTTTCCAGCATTTTTTAGCGCTGCGTCTTTTTCTGTTATATCTGTATTTTTATTTTTCCCTGTCTGATAATGCACACGCATCATCGGATAATATTTGCCATCCTCAAATACCATACGCTCTGCATCGATCATGTATCCGTTTTTCGCAAGGTAATCCCTGACACCGGACAGTTCCGATTGTGGCTGAAGTATCAATTCGTCTGCCGCCTGGCAGACAGCTTTTCCTTCTTCTAAAATATGCATCACAAGTCCGCCACCCATCCCTGCAACCAGTATGGAGTCTGCCTCGCCCATTTGTAACGCTGCAACTCCATCCGAAAGCCTGGTCTGTATGTATGCATCCATACCATATAAATGAATATGTTCCTTTGCACGTTCCAGTGGTCCCTTATTAATATCCATTGCGATCGCACATCTGATCTTCTTTTGTTCTAACAGATAAATCGGTACATAACCATGGTCTGTTCCCACATCTGCTAATACCACACCTTCACTGACCAATGAAGCCGCCGTTTTTAATCTGTCTGATATCTTTACCATCTTACTCCAGATAATCCTTTAACTTGCGGCTTCTGCTTGGATGACGCAGTTTACGCAGTGCTTTCGCCTCGATCTGACGAATACGTTCACGGGTAACATTAAACTCTTTTCCAACTTCCTCAAGTGTTCTTGCACGTCCATCCTCAAGACCAAAACGAAGTGTAAGCACCTTCTGTTCACGCTCTGTCAGTGTACCAAGCACTTCTTCTAACTGTTCTTTTAGCAGAGTAAATGCTGCCGCATCTGCCGGAACAGGTACATTATCATCCTGGATAAAGTCTCCAAGGTGGCTGTCCTCCTCCTCACCGATCGGGGTCTCTAAGGAAACCGGCTCCTGGGAAATCTTTAAGATTTCACGCACACGCTCTACCGGCATGTTCATCTCTGCTGCGATTTCTTCCGGGGTAGGTTCACGTCCTAACTCCTGCAGTAACTGTCTGCTCACGCGGATAAGTTTGTTGATCGTCTCTACCATGTGTACCGGGATACGGATCGTACGTGCCTGATCTGCAATAGCTCTTGTGATCGCCTGACGAATCCACCATGTTGCATATGTCGAGAACTTATATCCCTTTCGGTAATCAAACTTTTCAACTGCTTTGATCAGACCAAGATTTCCCTCCTGAATCAGGTCAAGGAATAACATACCACGTCCCACATAACGTTTTGCAATGCTGACTACAAGACGTAAGTTTGCCTCTGCAAGACGTTTTTTTGCTTCCTGATCGCCAAGCTCCATACGCTTTGCCAGCTCGATCTCCTCTTCTGCAGAAAGCAGCGGCACTTTACCGATCTCTTTTAAGTACATACGTACCGGATCTTCAATGGATACACCATCCGGAACAGAAAGATCGATCTTTTCTACCTCAATCTCGTCATCATCATCCACTTCAAGCAGAATATCATCATCTGCATCATCATCTGTGATTCTTAAAACATCGATATTGTTTGCCTCAAGGAAATCAAGAATTTTCTCAAATTTATCGGAATCAAGCTGCATATCAGCAAAGAAATCACTGATTTCCTGATACTCCAACATATTCTTTTTCTTTTTTGCAAGGCTTAAAAGTTCTTTTAATTTTTCCTGAAATTTTTCTCTTGCTGCTTCTGTCTCCGCATTATTTACTGCAGATGCATCCGCTTTCTTTCCGGAAACCTTCGTATTTTCGTTGTTTTCTTTCTTTTTTGTTGCCATTTTGTTTCATCCTCTCAGGTTTTCTACTATTTTGTCCTTAATCAATGGAAATATGCACTTTCTCTAATTCTTCAAGTGCCTTCTTATCCGCCACTGACCGTTGCAGCGCCGCCATATCAGTCGGTGCCATGTTCTTCAAGTGATACTCAATGCTGTTTTGTTTTACCCGGATAATGGTTTCTTTTAACGCTTTCTCAAACGTTTCTTTGGAATATCCACCATTTTCTTTGTCTCCTTCTGTCTCTACACCACGGATCGTGGCATGAAAAAGACCTGCGATCTCGCGCTGTTCTTCTTCATTCTGAAACATACTGACAATTTTTGCCGGGTTGACGGTACCGGTATCCCGATACTGTTCATATAATATTTCCGCCGCTTTATGATAAATCTCTTCTGTAAAATCTTCCGGCGAAATATATTTCTCAATCTTAGGAAATAATCCGGTATGCTCGATGAGCCAGGTCAAAAGCAGTTTCTGTGACTGTATCATACCGCTTTCCTTTTTCTTTGCACCGCCCTGGTCACGCCTGACTTCTGCCCGCTCTCTCACAGGTGATGCACCACCCGCTGCCATACCGATCTTTGCACCATACTGGTTTACCAGCCTGCGCAGATCTTCTATACCGATCATATACTTCTCTGCTACCGCAGCAATATAATTATCACGCTCTAATTTTTCCCCGAACGTACAAAGTTTCTCTGCAACCGCATTATAAAACTTTGTCTTGCTCTCCGGATCATGCATATCATACTGCTGCTCTAAGATACGTATTTCAAACATAAAACTGTTTTCTGCTGTATCGATCCGCTTCTGATATTCCTCTGCACCAAGTGCTTTGATAAATTCGTCCGGATCTTTGTACGGCTTCATATTGATAACTTTCGTGGTGATCCCAACTTCTTTTAAGATCGGGATTGCACGAAGCGCCGCCTTTACACCTGCTCCATCGCTGTCGTAGGTCAGATAAACATTTTTCGTGTAGCGCTTTAACAGATTTGCATGTCCACTCGTAAGTGCCGTTCCCAAAGAAGCAACTGCATTGTCAAACCCTGCCTGATGCAGGGCGATCACATCCATATAACCTTCACAAAGAAGAAGCTGTGGCTTTTTGGTGCTTCTTGCAAAATTTAATCCGTAAAGATTGCGGCTCTTATCAAAGATCTTTGTTTCCGGAGAATTCAGATATTTCGGCTCACCATCCCCCATGACACGTCCACCAAAACCAATAACCTTATTGTGTACATCCATAATCGGGAACATCGCACGGTTCCAGAACTTATCATACCCGCCGCGCCTCTCATCAATGCTGACTAAACCGGATTCTTTTAAAATATCATCTTCGTATCCTTTTTTGCGGAGATACTGGTAAAGATCATCGCTGTACTGGTCGGAATAACCGAGACCGAATTTCTGCATTGTCTCATCTGACAGCTCACGCTTTCTGAAATAGTTAAGCGCGCGCGCACCTCTCTCTCCACGCAGCAGCATGTAAAAATATTTTGCTGCTTCTTTATTAATTTCAAGCAGTCTTGCGCGCTTGTCCGCTTCCTGCCTCTGTGCACTGGTGTATTCCTGTTTTGGCAGTTCCACACCGGCGCGGTCGGCTAACGCTTCCATCGCCTCACCAAATGTAAAATTTTCATACTCCATCAGAAATGTAAATACATTTCCACCCGCGCCGCATCCGAAACAATAATACATCTGTTTGTTAGGCGACACGGAAAAGGAGCCTGTTTTTTCATTATGAAACGGGCAGAGTCCGAAATAGGTACTGCCCTTTTTTGAAAGACGCACATATTGGGAAATCACATCAACAATGTCATTCCTGGAACGCACTTCTTCTATGATGTCATCAGAATAATACGGCATCTTTTTCTCCTTTCGTTGTTTATATTCATCTTACATCTGCGAAATTCAACTTCAGTTTCCAACATTTGCGACAGATTGGCAGCTAAAACGAAAGTACGCTTGCGCTGCGTGTCGCTCGCAACGGTACTAAGCGACCAAAACACGGTTGCTAAGGACCGGCGGCTCCCCAGCACTTTCTTATTCAGCTGCCAATCTGTCGCAACCACTTTCGATTTCAATGAATTTCGCAATTGTAACTTTAATATCCATCTACCTGCCAGGCCGTGTGGCAATGCCACAGGCTTTTTAATTTCTAATATCCATCTACCTGCCAGGCCTGTGGCATGAAGTATTCGCTGAATTTTGTGATGGCGTACTGGTCTGTCATGCCGGAGATGTAATCGCAGATGATACGCTGGTCTGTTTCACCGGCATCACGCATGCGCAGATATTTCTCAGGGAGAAGGTCTACATGTTCCATATAATAGAAGAACAACTGCTCGATCATGGCTTTTGCCTTGGTCTCTTCCCCTTTTGCTACCGGATTTTTATAGACATGGCCGAACATAAATTTGCGCAGTTCGATCATAGCCTGCTCTACTTCCTCCGACATAATGATATCGTCTTTTCCAACACTGTTGCTGATGATGTTATGTATCAGTGTATTTAAACGCTGCCTCGTCGAAAATCCCAGTGTTTTCCGAAGTTCTAACGGTATATTCTCCTCTGTCAGTATCTGCGCCCTTATGGCATCGTCAATATCGTGATTGATATAGGCGATCTTATCCGACAGCCGGACGATCTTTCCTTCTAAAGTATGCGGCATCAGACTCGTCTGATGGTTTAAGATGCCATCCCTTACCTCCCAGGTCAGATTCAGTCCCTTACCGTCTTTTTCCAGCTTCTCAACGATCCTTACACTCTGCTCATTGTGATGGAAACCTTCATCGCACAGTCCATTCAGCACAAACTCACCAGCATGCCCAAACGGCGTATGTCCCAGATCATGCCCTAATGCGATCGCCTCGACAAGATCTTCATTGAGCCGCAGTGCTTTCGCGATCGTGCGGGCATTCTGTGATACCTCTAAGGTATGTGAAAGCCTCGTTCTGTAATGATCTCCTTTGGGTGTCAGAAACACCTGTGTTTTATTCTTCAACCGGCGGAATGCCTTACAGTGTAAAATCCGGTCTCTGTCGCGCTGGAATACAGGTCTTATATCACACTGTTCTTCCGGATAATCACGTCCTCTTGAATGTATGCTGAGCGTAGCATACGGACTTAAGTTCTCACATTCCATCCGTTCAATATCTTCCCGTATCGACATGTTGTTCCTCCTCTTTGGATAAACCTGCCACACAGTAATTACAATATATATATTCCGCGTTCTTTTTCGATTTCCTTTTTTTATTTTAAATTAATGACAAAATTTTGCCCTCAACTTTGCCCTCTTTTCCATTAATCATTTTGAAAACGAGATAAATGTTCATATGGAAGGATCAGTCTTCCCCGGTAAAGTCCACACCCATCATTGATCAGGCTGTTATCAATTGCCGAAAACATATTCACATCCAGTTTTGCCAGTTCGATCTGCTGCAGTTTCATTCCTCTTTCATATGCCTCATCAAAATAAATACATTCCCCCACCGGAACAGCATCACGTCTTGCACGTTCACTCTCCTGCTTCTTCTCATATCCCAGATGATTCGCTGGTCCGATTTCCGCTATATCATCCATCGCTTTTGTCCTAAGCTGCATTTCCATATAACAATGTGCACTGTTGTCAAAAAAAGTAATATGTAACGACCGGTATCCATCCGGTTCTTCATTCACAATATAATCCCTGTAATACGGCCGTACTTCTTCACTGAGCAGTGAAGAATCACTCAGCTTTATACCGCCTGCCGGTTCTGCCGTAAATCCCCGCTCCTCTAAAAATACCTTAAGCACATTTGCGATCTCATATAAATGTCTGATTTCTTCCTGTTCTCTTTCCTTTTCATCTCCCACATGGCATTTAGGCATGGATATGACAATGCGGTATGCAATCAGGTCCCTGAAGCAGCTCAGCCGTTCCTTTAATTCATCCACCGGAGGATAGGCATGGTTTTTCAGATAATAATTATAAACATGCTCTACGATATATCCGTTGAATTTTGCTTCCGCACGGATCAGTGATTTGATCCTTCCTTTAAAAGTAAAAGAAAGGTAAGGATATTGTTTCGCCATATACTGATAAAATTCCCGTATTTTCTGCGACTGTGCTGTCAAAAAGTCATTATGCTCTAGCAGTTCCATGATCTGCATCAGGAAATTACAGTGTAACCGATCCACCTCACTGTCATTTTCCTCTGCCACACGTTTTAAATCTTCTGTATATTTTTTTAAAATCCGAAATACCGTATCCCCGGAATAAAGATAATCATTTAAAGCAATCATTTTTCCATCCTTTGTTTTCCGCCTTCTGTGCCACATTGGTATCTATTATAAATGATTTCCTCCTAAATGCAAATAGCGCGGCAGTTTTTCTGCCGCGCCACTTATACCTTGCAGTCTTATTTTGTGATCTTTACTGATTTCGCCTCACTCCATGAGCCGTTTACTCTGTTGTCATCCTCGTCCACACGATATGCTCTGACACGCACATAATATTTTTTTCCTTTTGTCAGCTTTTTCAGAGTAACCTTTGTTGTCTTTGCGTTTGCCTTTTTGACTTTCACGCCCTTTTTAAACTTCTTGTCCGTGGAATACTGGATCTCATATCCCTTTGCATTGCTTACTTTGTTATATGTAACCTGTGCTTTCTTTCCTTTCACATTGGAAAGTTTGGAAATTTTGGTTTTTTTGACTGTGGTAATCTTTAAGTTTACCACACCCATGTTGTTCACACCGGTTTTTTTCAGGTTTGTCGGATCCAAGCTATCTTTATATGCTTCACTGCCTGCAATTTCAATATAGTAAGTACCGCTCTTTAATGTAACCTCTTTGGAACATGCAGAAGAATAATAATTTTCTGCAATATTCATACGCTCCAATACATTATGGTTCGAACGGTATAACGTCACACCTGTTTTGCTGCTTTCAAAAACACTTTCTCCCAGCGGATTCTCCAGTGAAAGGTTCAATCTTGCTGTTGTATCTCCGGATACTTTAAATTTAAACCAGCTTTTTCTTGTGTTGGAACTTAAAAATCCAGTTACTTTTTTATCCGTGGTAATCTGTTTTGCACGTCCCCAGGAACCATTCTTTGTTCCGGTTACATTCAGATACTGGGCTGCAACTGAAAGGCGGAACTCGCCATAACTGACATCATTGTAACTACCGTTTTTAGTTTTAGCAAAGCAAATCCAGTAATTTCCAGCATCGAGGCACAGATATTTTGACTTTCTCTCATTCCCCCATACAACAGTTACCTCGTCTCCGGTAACCAGATTCGAACAGTTTGCATCTGAATATACTGCAAATTCCTCAATCGCACCTAAAGAATCATAATCCTCATGCATAACTGTCGAATACGCAGACACATACACATATGACGGTTTGTTTAAGCTAAACTGTACCACATTACTGTATTCTCCGGTCGGGACCTTAATATTCGTAGAACCTACTGCCATCACATCCGTGATATCCTCCACAGCCGTGACAGGGATCTGTGTTGCTGCTGATACATTCTGTGGAAGAAGGATCAATGCAAATGCCAGAACCATTCCAAGAATATACGTCTTCATTTTCTTCATATAGATTTTCTCCTTTTCCTCTTTACTTCTCTAATGTAAAGAAACAATACGATTTCATTTTAGCATATTCTTTTTGTATTTTCTCTATGGAAAAAGTACTATTTTCACGGAACGTAATTTTCTCCCAAAGTCATAAAATGGGCCACGGCTTTGCGCAATTTGACAACCACTAAGTTGTGAGCCGCCTTTTGACACCCATGTCTTCTGTGAGAGAAAAAAAAGAAGCATCGAATCCTCAATGCTTCTTTCACCCTAACATATAAAAATGCAGGAGATGGGACTTGAACCCACACGATATTGCTACCACAGGCACCTGAAGCCTGCGCGTCTGCCAATTCCGCCACTCCTGCAAACCCGTCAATCAAAGAAATCTTTGATGCGGAAGATGGGACTTGAACCCACACGTTCGCAATGAACACAAGATCCTTAGTCTTGCTCGTCTGCCAATTCCGACACTTCCGCGTATCAATCACTCTCTCGCGACGACTCATTTATAATAACAGAGAAAAACAAATATGTCAACAGTTTTTTTGATATTTTTTTAATTTTATTTATTTTTTTAATTTTTGGAACTGTTTTGATTATTTAGATATTGAAAGACAGCCCTTACAGGAACTGTCTCTCAAACATCTCTGCCTTCATCGGTTTTCCAAAATAGAATCCCTGAATCAGTTGAACCTTTGATCCCATCAGCGCATCTAACTGTTCTTTTGTCTCCACGCCCTCTACACAGACATTCACATGGATCGCAGTTGCCAGTTCTCCGACCATTTTTACAAATGCGTTGGAGAAATCATCTTTTCCAATATCAATGATAAAACAGCGGTCGATCTTTATGACATCAATCGGCATCTCCCTGATATGATTTAAAGAAGAATAGCCTGTACCAAAATCATCCAGCGCAACACGTACTCCAAGATGTCTGATATCTGCAAGAATCCGTTTCATCCGGCTCATATCATTGACCGCAAGACTCTCTGTTACTTCTAAGGTAAGGTTCTGCGGTGTGATCCTTGTCTCCTCGATCACATGTGCGATCCGCTCTACGATATCGTTCTGTAAAAGCTGTACTACAGAGAGATTAACATTTACTTTGTACTCCGGATGCCCCATATCATTCCAGTATTTACAATGGATACACGCTTCACGCAAAACAAATTCGCCGATCGGGTTGATCAGTCCTAAATATTCCGCAAGCGGGATAAAATCTGTCGGCGGTATCAATCCAAGTTCCCCTGAATTCCAGCGTATCAGTGCTTCTGCACCGGCACATGGATTTCCTTCTTTTGTGATATTTACGATTGGCTGGAAATATACTTCAAATTCGCTGAATGCATTTCTCGTTGCATTGCGCATATTCTTTTCAAGATCAAGCCGCTTGTAAGAGGTAGACTCAACATTGTCATCATAAAACTCTATACGGTTCTTTCCTGCACACTTTGCAGAATAAAGGGCAATATCTGCTTTTTTGATCAGTTCTTCCACCGTGTCCCCATCTGCCGGGAAACGCACAACTCCCATACTCATCGTACAGTAATAATCTGTTCCTTTTAACATCCACGGTTTTGTAAATAACGATTTGATCTCATCTAAGATCTGCTGAAGCATTGTCATATGATGATGTGCCAGTATGATGATAAACTCATCACCGCCCATACGGTAACAGTTATTCTCCACACCGGGAATCCTCTGCAGGCTGCCGGAAATATTCTTAAGTAAAACATCACCATACTGATGTCCAAGTCCGTCATTGATATGCTTAAAATCATCCAGATCAATATAAAGTAATGCTCCCTCTCCACCAAACTCTTTCGTCTGACGGATATACCGTTCCAGATCCTGTTCACAGCGCATTCTGTTATAAAGCCCTGTCAGGAAATCATTGTTTGCCTGACGCTCAATCTTCTGCTGATATAATTTTTTATCTGTCACATCATAAATCGTACATAAAAGAACTTTTCTTCCGTCAACCCAGTTGATCCTTGTACTGTGCAGATCAAACCAGCGGTTTTCTTCTTTTGAGTAAACTTCCCTGAAATAAAGGCTGTCCTCTGACTGTGCTCCCTGTCTTAAACATTCTTCAATGCCGGCACTGTGTATATCTCCACCAAACGCTTTACGGAAACGCTGGTTTGTATACAGGATGGTATTTTCTTTTGTATCCATCACGTAGATTCCGCATCCCACATTTTCAAGAATCGCCTCCAGTGACGCATACGAACTTGCGAGTGAATTTTTCGCGATACGTTTTACCAGGATCGTCTGTATGATCCTTCTGACATCATTGACAAACTTAATCTCTCCACTGTCCCAGATACGTTCTTTTTCATCCTCACAGAAGCAGACATACATCCCTGTTTTCCCACCAACATCGATCGGCAGGAACAGCCCTGCTTTCATTTTCTGTGCATCAAATAGTCTGCGGAACGACTCAGGCATCTTCGAATCTGCAGAGATCATGTATGGTTTTCCATTAAAAAAAGGCAATTCTGCTTTTGGAATGTTCTGTGAAGCATCCATCCGGGACTCTCTTCCCGCGGAATAATACTCACTGATCATATTAACGGTTGCGCCGTCTATATTTTCCCGGAACAAAACCGCAGCAGAAATCTCAAGATACCCACATGCCTCCTTTAGAATATCCTGGACAATTCCATCAAAACTGTCCTCCGACTCAAGCATACGCACGATCGCTGTCATCGCCTCATTACGTTTTAATTCCGTCTCCATCTGTTCTTCCGACTCGCGGCTCTTTAAAAAAGCCTCCTGTGCTAAAAGTTCCTCTAATTTGACGGCAAACATCTGCTTTGACAATGTTTCCAAAAACTCGATCGACTTATAATAACGCTCCGGCGTTGTTCTCATCATGTAATCCGGTACATTTTCTCCGGCATCTTCCATTATACCGACCACGATCCAGATCGCAGATACCTCTCCGCTTACCTTTACAGCTACCCCGCACATCCGGATTCCATCTGCACCACAGTCCTCTTCAATCACGCTTTCAATCCTGCTGTTTTGCAGCCGTTCTAACAGCCCGGCATGTCTGTCCATGTCGATCACACTGCCCAGATACTCAAGTTCTTCCTTCGAACCATATGTCTTTGTGACTTCCGTGCGGTCTCTGTCAAGACACATCAGATACAGGTTATTCGCATCACAGAAACGGTCCTGCAGATTCTGCATCAGTGATACATCCAACAGTACCTGTTCTGATCTTAAAGGATCATCTTCCTTCTTCCTACTCAAAAGTGCCATTCCCTTTACCCCTTTATTCCAACGATATACAGACTAAAATGACGTTTCTCTGAAATCACAAACTCCTGTATCAACCTGTATTCTGTATGTAAACGAAGTTGTTTCTTTACAATGCCTTCTTCATTTGAATAAAAAATCATCGTTCCGCCCGGTGCTAAAATTTCTTTTGATTTTTCAAAAAATGAAGCATAAAGTGTATCCATCTCACCGCGTGACTGTTTTCCCCTTACCGGCATATTGGTAATGATCTCATCAAACAGATAATCATGTCTAAAATCAAAATAATCTCTATGGATAAAATTGATCTTTTCACCCGCTAAAGAGGCATTTTCCCTTGCTCCTTCAATCGCCGGTCCAAAAATATCGATCCCATACTTTTCCCTTGCCGGTTCTATAATGTCTCTCTCGATGAGCATTGTCCCCACTCCGCAGAATGGATCTAAGATCTGTGCATTTTCTTTGAGATATGGTCTTGCAAGTGCCACAAGCATTGCTGCCAGTGATGGATGAATGGATGCTGCAACTGCATTTTTCCGGTAGGCAAAACGCCGCATCGGGATCGTGTACAGTTTTAAAAATGGTGCAAATCCTCCATCTTTTTTCTTTATCAGACGAATCTCTATTTCATAATCACCCGTTGAATTGGTCAGCCATCTCGCTGATGCACGCTCTAACTGTATTGCAAATTTTTTCGCAAAAGAAGCTCTTTTGTCGTTCTCCATATCTGCCCGGATCTCTACACGAAAACGAAACGGGGTGTCCTGTTTATGACACTCCTTTAAAAAATCACTGATGCCGCTCTGCCAGATCGCATCTGCTAACTCATCTGCCTGCCCCTCATCCTGCTTTAAACGGATCGGAAACAAAAGTTCACGGTAAGTTCTCAGATTTGCCATAGCACGCACATCCTTTGTATACACTGCCACTCCGAGTGGATGTTTTGCCGTTTTTCTCCTGATATCCGCTGGAAGTTCCCCAATTTCCTTCAAGGTTACATCCGTACGTGTATGCCCGGTCAGCAGCAGCATCTCATGTGGATCTTTAAATCCGGTAAATGCGTGACTTTTGTTATCTTCTGCCTTTTCTAACAGCCTGCCAAGTGCACGAACCTCCTCATCAATATGCTTTTTTTCTTCTATTGCCGGAGTATAAGAGAGAAGTTCTTCCATCCTCTCTTTGAGCCGTTCCTGATATGCCGTAATATCCAAATAGGCAAGTGCCTTTAAATACGCGCTTTTTACAAAAAGAGTCTGCTCCCTTTCATATGCCGTAACTAATGCATCTGCAGCACCTGCCAGCCTCAGTTCCCCAAGGATCATCGCTGCATTTTTACGCACCTTAGGATCTTCTTCCTCTAACAGTTCTAACAGTAATCTGCCATCCCCGGTCAGTGACGCAAACTGTTTTCTGACGGTTTCATCTTTCATCCTGTTACGCAATTCTACAAGGTTTTCGCGGAGATTTTCTCTTTTTTGCAATGCTTCGTAATATTTCTCTATCATACTGCTTCCTTCGACATAATTGATACTCTCATTTTACTGTATTTCCTCTGTTTTTGCAATACCGTTGGTCTCTATGTAATTGACAAGATCCGACTTAAACTGCTCCCATGCAGCCTCGTTTTCCACATAATATTTCGGACATGCCTTTCCTGTTACATCATAATGTCTTATCACATCATCCGTAGTCAGATCATAACGTCCCATCAGCCATGTCACCAGATGAACCAGCGATCCATAAGTCGCATCCGTAAATTTTCCCGTATCATCCGGAATACAGCACTCTATGGAAATCGTATCGGCATTTCTCTCATTCGAAGCATATGCGATTTCATTGCATGGAATGCATTGGATGATCTCCCCACTGATCCCGATCACAAAATGACTGCTTGCATGCGTTTCCCCTGATTGCGCCAGTCCTTCAAAATAATCACGGTTCTGCTGCGCCGTTGTTCCCGGATTTGCGGTATAATGCACAACAATCCCATTTATTTTTTCAAGTGCCGTTCCCGGTCTTGAGAATTCATTATAATCTAAAAGCTGCACAGAAAAATCCGGCCGGTCCGCAATATATTTCGTTTCCTCCACAATGATCTCATCCTGTGTCTGTATTGTCCTGTGGGATATGCGCCATACACCATATAAAATCACTCCCACAAACATAACTGCCGTAAAGATCATGACACCGCCCGCAAACATCTGCTGTCTTTTCCGTTTCTTCTGTCTTCTTTTTCGTGCCTCGTATCTTCTTTTTTCCGCTTCACGTCTGCGGCCTGCTTCTCCCTGATCCATAGTCTCCCCTTTTTCTTATGTCAGAAATATTTTGTATAATATTTTTATTTTTCCCGTTTCATTTCTGGAAAAATAATCACTTTTTTAAATCTCAAGTAATATTATACAATTTTATTATGTGAAATCTAGTAAAAATACACACTTGTTATTTTCCTGCTTTTGTACAGTTTTTCGTCCGTCTCATCAGTTTTTGTATATATTGCACAATATGTCGAATTGTTTTTTGTTGATTTTCCCGATACATTATGCTATATTATAGAAAACAAATAAGGAGGTGTGTTGTATGACTTATGCAATCGATCCGGCAATGTCTTTCGTTGAAGTTGTTTCTTTCTATGAGAAATATATCGATGAGACAAAAGCCGCCGGGAAAAAGCCTGTATCTTTCCTGCATTTTCTCACAGGCAGATACTAAAAGCCGGTTGATTAGGCCGTCAGCTTATGAAAGCTGTCAGGTGCCCTGTCACCCGGCTTATTTTTTTACATGATCTGTGCAAGCAGATCTTTTACGGAAAATACGTCTTCAAACAAAAATGATTCTCCTAGCATTTCTATATTTTCTTCGGAATGCTCTACTTCTTTTGCATAAACTTTCGTTGTTTCGACACGGTCTGAAAGATCAAATTTCTGTCCGTTTTCCATCCAGACCATGACATCCATATCACGCACCATCAAAAAAGATGCAACTGCAAACTGCGCCTTTTCAAGCAGATTGTTATCATAGAATGCCCTCATAAAATAACGGAAAGTATAATATACCATCAGATGTTCATACTGATACTCGTTTTCCTTTTGTGACTCCATAAAAGCACGGTGCGTCTTTTCATAATTTTCTTCATTATAAAAATTCTTCAGCCTATCTTCCATATCAGACCACGCATCACCAATGGATTCAAGCTCCTCATACTGCGAAAGCCGCTGTAAGAATGCCTCGTAAAGGCTGATCTTTTCCGGTTCTTCCGTTTTTGGTGCTGTCTCAAACAGCTCCTTCTGCATCTGACAGCAATAATCGAGATACATTGCGATGCGCTTTGTTATGGAATGAGTGCGATCCTGAAGCAGGCCGATCGCATGTGCTCTTACTGCTTCAAGTTTCTCCGCAAGCTCATCATCCCCCTCCTCCCACTCATACTCATCATAATCTTCCGAAAGAATCTGTTCGTCAAATCCGATCGTTTCCGTATCTGAAAAGACGATACGCCCAACTTCCCCGCAGGAAAGACATAATACTTTTTCTCTCGTTTTCGGATACTCCGTCGTAAATCTCGGATATTCCGTACACACCTCTGACAGAGAATCCTCCCCCAAAGTCAGACATACCTCGCAGAGTCCCTTTTCATTCAGAAGCGGACACCATCCCTCTTCATTTAACACAAAACTGCCATCCTCGCTGATCGATGCACGGATTTTCTCTGCCATCGGTCCTTTCAGATCCTTATAATAATCCAGTGTATCCTCATCAATATCAATTTCCCATCCTCTGCAGCAATTATCCGGACATTTATCAGCAATGCACCGGAACTCTTTATAATATGACGGCACTCTAAACACCATTTTCTTTTCGTTCCTCTCTATGTATTTCTCAATCTTCCCTGAAATGACTGCTTAACATATACCCAATGCACCAGACTCCGCCTGCTAATGAAAGATATATAAATCCTTCAATCGCTGCAGCTGCCAGTCGTCCCAAAGACATGCTTCCTGCCATCTGCGCAAGGATCAGTCCCTTTACCGGACCAGTCAGGATCTTATAACCGCCAACATAGCACCAGCCCAGAACACCTAATGCATAACTTAATGCAGCAGCAATCATTTTCCATGAAAACTTCATCTTATTCCCCTTTTCCTTTATTCCATCAGTAATATAATTTCCTGGTTTTTTCTCGTTTCAGGCACATTAATGATTCTCTGGTTCGAAGATCCCCTGAAATTTAAGCCAATATCCTTTTTCCCTAAAATAAAAGGTCCATCCACCATAACATCGATCATTGATAAAAAAGGCTCTGATGCCTCACAATATGCCCTTCCGCCCGGCAGAAAATCCTCATACAGATATCCGCTGTACACCCAGATATTTTTATCCGGCAGTTCTTTTTTTATTCTCTGTAAAAGAGGAAGAAGCCCCTGCTGATTTTCCGGTTCCCCCGGATCTCCTCCAAGCAGTGTCAGTCCTGCAATGTAGGACGGTGCAAGCGCCTGCATGATCTCATCTTCCGTATTTTCTGTAAACGGTTTACCATAGGAAAAATCCCATGTTTCCTGATTAAAGCACTCTTTGCAGTGATGTCTGCATCCGGACACAAACAAAGACACCCTCACACCTGTACCATTCTCAATGGAACAGGGTTTGATCTGCGCATAGTTCATCTTTTATTCCTCCTTTTTCCGGGATATACAGGATTCCCGGATCACCAGCTTTGGTTTCACAAGGATCTGCTTTTCTGACTCCGGGACACTTCCCTCTTTCAGCAGTCCAAGAAGAAGCTCTGCTGCCATTTCACCTAATTTTTCCTGTGGATGAGCCACCGTGGTGAGCGGTACTTTTCCACTTGACGCAAGATAGGAATCATCATATCCTGTCACTGAAACATCATCCGGCACTTTAAGTCCTTCATCCTCTAATGCCCGGATGACCTCTAGTGCAATCTGGTCATTATACGATACCACACTGTCAAAGAAATGCTCACATCTCATCTTAGCCATATGACACATCTGTTCATATGGATGCGTTTTCCGGTCTTCCGTATAAAACCATACCACTTTATCCGGGTCATACGCAATCCCTGCTTCCTGTAAAGCCTGCACATACCCTTTGTGCCGCTGCTGTCCCTGCGTATCATCCGCTTTAAATATCCCTATGATGTGATGGTGCCCCAGTGAGATCAGATATCTTGTAACCAGATATCCTCCAAGGCAGTCATCTAAAAGGATATGGGGCTTTTCTGCAAGCTGCGCATAACTGCCCTGAATAAATACATATGGAATCCGATATTCATCCAGCGTCTGGTATAAATTAATATGTTTGCAGAAGATCTGACTTTTGCTTGGTTCTATGATCAGCCCATCAATTCCCTTCTGCAATAATTCTTCTAAACATTTTGCTTCCATATTTCTGGAATTTCTTGTATTCTTTAAAAGAATACTATATCCATTTTCCGTAAGGACTTTATCAATTCCCTGGATCACTCTCGGGAAAATATAATCAGACAGATATGTCGTGACCACTGCTATATTTTTCGTTTCACCCGTGCGTCTCGCCATCTCCGAACAAAACGTTCCACGTCCATGTTCCGCATAAATATATCCCTCGTTCTGAAGAATCTGCAGAGCTTTCCGTACAGTCTGTCTGCTTACCTGATATGTCCCGGAAAGTTCATTTTCCGATGGCAGTTTTTCTCCCGGCTTTATTTTTCCTGAAACGATCTGTTTTCTTAAGTCCTCCATCAGATCATAATATTTTAACTTTTTATCCATATATCTGCTCCCGGATTCCGGTTTTATATCTCATTCCCCACTGCCTGCTTTGCTAACATATCTGCTTCCTCATTGCCATCGATACCGGAATGTCCTTTTACCTTTACAAAACGGATCACAATCACATTTCTCACCGATGCCACATAATCACGGTATGCTGCTGTCCCTTTTTTATTGCACTTCCACGCACCGGTTGCCCACATTTCGATTCCCATGTAATCATAATAAATCGTTACTTCCGGCAATCCTAATTCGACCGCTTTTCTGATCGCAGCCATACTGCCGCAGATTTCCCCTGCGACATTGCGCATCGCTGCCATCTCTGCATCCTTATCACTCCCCTGCAGCACTTCTTTTATGCCATCATGAATCAGAAAGCCGCCATATCCGTAGACATGCGTTGCCACATTGTAAGAGCCATCCACAAACGCATAGACAGACGGCATCGCCCCATCTTCCTGCTGTATTGTTTTCTTCATTGCATTTCGCAGCTTTGGCGCAGCATCTGCTCCGGTATATGTCGCAGCTTTGGCAAAAGCCACTGCTTCTTCTCTTGTTTTAAAACTCTTATATACTGCTCCAGGAAAGCCGTCCACCATCGCTTTACATTCTGCCCAGCTCTGGTACACTCCCGGTTTTCTTCCTTTTTTTACTGCATAATATTTTCCTGGCATCTTTTCCTCTCTCTGACATTCCACTTTTTATTACTGCACTGTTTTTATAAAAATACTTCCACACTAATCCCAATGACGCAATTCATAATATAAAATGCCATACAGTTCCCTCACATAATAGGTGGGAAAATATACAAAAAATGTATGTGCCGGGGTACTGTAACTTTTCATTCCCAGCCTGGCTGCCATCTGATTCGCCCGATATTCATGAAATTCACTGGTAACCAGTGTCACAGTCATATCAAGTCCACGGTCTTTTAAAATTTCTCCGGTATATTTTAAATTTTCTTCCGTCGTTGTAGATCGTTCTTCTAAAATCAGACGATTTTCACTGATTCCCCGTTTTGTCAGCACTTCATACATGCACTGTGCTTCCGTGATATCTTCACCCGGTCCTCTGCCACCGGACAAAATACATACTGCATCTTTATTTACACTCAGATAATCATATGCAGCATCAATACGTTCCTCTAATATTCTGCTTGGTTTTGTACCTTTTACACTGCATCCTAAAACAACAGCTGTCGTATTTTGCGGCGGAGTGTGTAATGCTGAGTGGATCATCAGAAATGTCTCTGCCAACACTGTCATGATCATTATAAGTACAAGGACAAGCAGGAAAACACATATCCAGTGTGTTTTCCTGCCATTCCACAATATCAAAGCTCTCCTGTTCATACGCCCGAAAAAAATTCCATAACATAACAGGAATAACGAGATCAGAATCCCGGTCGCCGTTCCTATATTAAAAATTCCTTTGCATAACAGCGGCGCGAAGAACCAGAATAATAAAATGCCTCCGACCGCTATAATGACCATCTGTACACCGCGCATGAATTTCCTTTCTACATAAGCTCAAGTTTACAGTTTGCACGCATTTTCAACGGACATTCATAAACATTTTCATTTTTTTCTTTTGCAATGTAGGAAAGCGGACATTTTCTGCAGTCCCCTTTTGTAAAATCGCCTGCTACTTCAAACTTAAGTACTGCCGTCATGGTTCCCTTTTTCTGGTTTTCCTTGCGGATGTGATCCCACGCAAGCACCTGTCCGCATCCCGGACATTTATCAGTTCCTACTGTAACTGCCCTCTTACAGGTCGGACAGCCATAGTATGGTTTACCGCTCTGATCCAGTATCTCTACCACATCTGATGGAAATTGTTTGATCAACTGTTCTCTTAAATCGTTCTGCATATTTATTTGCTCCTTATCCTAATGCGACATCTAATATCATCATGATCAGAAATCCTGCTGCAAATCCAATTGTATTAATATTAGAATGTTCTCCTTCTGATGCTTCCGGAAGAAGTTCTTCCACTACCACATAAATCATTGCCCCTGCTGCAAATGCCAGCAGATATGGCAGCATGTGTGTAATAATTCCGGCTAATATGATCGTAATCCCCGCTGCGATCGGCTCTACCACACCGGACGCCACACCATACCAGAATGCCTTTTTCGTACTGCCGCCTTCACTTTTTAACGGAAGCGATATAATGGCGCCTTCCGGGAAATTCTGGATCGCGATCCCTATGGACAGCGAAAATGCTCCCGCTAACGTAATTGTGCTGTTACCTGATAAAAGTCCTGCAAATACGACTCCTACTGCCATCCCCTCCGGTATATTGTGAAGGGTAACAGCCAGTACCAACATGGTTGTTTTTTTTAGGTGGCTTGGCAGACCTTCCGGCTTTTCCTCATTCATATGAAGATGTGGAATGATCTTATCCATCAGCAGCAAAAACAGAATTCCAAATACAAATCCAACTGCTGCAGGCAGGAAAGCAAATCTTCCCATCGTCTCTGACATGTTAATCGATGGTATCAGCAGCGACCACACAGACGCCGCCACCATGACACCAGATGCAAAGCCAAGCAGTGCTTTCTGTACCAGACGGTTCAACCCGTTTTTCATAAAGAAAACACATGCTGCCCCTAATGAAGTTCCCAGAAAAGGAACCAGTAAACCAATAACTAAATTCAATGTTCCCTCCTATCTATTTAACTTGGCGTCCGCCTTATTCTGAAATTTTTCCGCCTGTACGATAAAACGCTCATGCGTTCCTTCCCCGATCTTCCCGGTTTCATCCTCTACTTCCACAGAAAATACAAGGCGTCTTTTATCCACTTCCACCAAAGTGGTATTGCAGGTCACCTTCATTCCCACCGGCGATGCGGCAAGATGTTTTACATTAAGGCTCGTTCCCACAGTCACACATCCTTCTTCGAGTTCATCTGCAACACTTTTCCATGCGGTCTCCTCGATCAGTGCAATCATTGCCGGTGTCGCAAATACTGCTAATGTACCGCTTTTCATCACTGCTGCCGTATTTTCTTTCTCTACTATAATTGTATGCTGTCCTTTGATTCCTGCTTCTAACATTTTATCCTCCAAAGTTAAATTATTATTTTAGTGATTTAGTACCATTACAGTTTATCATAAAAAGAACCGCACATCAATGTTGATATACGGTTCTTTTTCGCAATATGAATTTTATAAATGAAGCACTCTCTCTTTAATTTCCTGTGTTCTGCCCTGATTCCAGAACTGTGTTCCAATGTAGCCGCAGGTTCTGCGCGCCACACTCATCTTATTCTGGTCACGATTGCCACAGTTTGGACACTCCCAGACAAGTTTGCCGTCCTTATCATTGACGATCTTGATCTCTCCGGAATAACCGCATTCCATACAGTAATCGCTCTTGGTATTCAGCTCTGCGTACATAATATTGTCATAAATATACTGCATCACTGCAAGTACAGCGTCAAGATTATTCTGCATATTCGGCACTTCCACATAGCTGATCGCACCTCCCGGAGAAAGCTCCTGGAACTGTGACTCAAACTTCAACTTATCGAATGCACTGATTTCCTCTGTCACATGGACATGATAGCTGTTTGTGATGTAGTTCTTATCCGTCACTCCCGGAATAATGCCAAAACGCTTCTGAAGACATTTCGCGAACTTATAAGTCGTTGATTCCAGTGGTGTTCCGTACAGGCTGAAATCGATATTGTGTTTTTCTTTCCATTCCGTACATGCATCATTTAAACGGCGCATTACTTTTAATGCAAACTCTGTTCCTTCCGGCTCGGTGTGGGAAACCCCCTTCATGTATCTGGTACACTCACAAAGTCCGGCATAGCCAAGAGAAATCGTGGAATAACCGTCATATAAAAGTTTATCGATCGTCTCACCTTTTTTCAGACGTGCCAGTGCACCGTTCTGCCAGAGAATCGGTGCCACATCAGAAGGTGTACCGAGCAGTCTCTTATGACGGATAATCAGAGCCCTGTAACAAAGATCTAACCTTTCATCCAAAAGTTCCCAGAATTTATCCATATCTTTTCCGGAAGAGCATGCGACATCCACGAGATTTAAAGTGACAACTCCCTGGTTAAATCTGCCGTAATACTTCTTATCCGGAACGTAATTTTTTGCATTTGCATAATTTTCTTTTGTGCGGTCAACAGTCAGGAAAGATCTGCATCCCATACAGGTATAACAGTTGCCGTCTTTTAATTTCTTCATGATCTTCTCTGAAATATAATCCGGAACCATTCTCTTTGCAGTACATTCTGCTGCAAGTTTTGTCAGATACCAGTATTTCGTACCTTCGCGGATATTATCTGCCTCTAAGACATAGATCAGTTTCGGGAATGCAGGTGTAATGTACACGCCCTGCTCATTTTTCACTCCAAGGATTCTCTGGTGAAGCATTTCCTCGATCACGGCTGCAAGATCATCACGAAGCTGGCCTTCCGGCACCTCATCAAGATACATAAATACTGTAATAAACGGTGCCTGTCCGTTTGTTGTCATCAGGGTGATCACCTGATACTGGATCATCTGTACGCCACGGTTGATCTCTTCTTTTACACGGATCTCAGCAATTTTTTTCACCTTATCCTCTGTCGGTTCAACTCCGATCGCCTCAAGTTCTGCACGAACCTGTTTACGGTATTTTTCACGGCTGACCTGTACGAACGGTGCCAGATGGGAAAGTGAGATACTCTGTCCACCGTACTGGGAACTTGCGATCTGTGCGATTGCCTGTGTTGCGATATTGCATGCTGTAGAGAAACTCTTCGGACGGTCAATCATTGTTTCGCTGATAACAGTTCCGTTCTGAAGCATATCCTCTAAATTGACCAGACAGCAGTTGTGCATATGCTGTGCAAAATAATCCGCATCATGAAAATGAATGATTCCCTGCTCGTGCGCCTCCACGATATCCGGCGGCAGCAAAAATCTCTTTGTGATATCTTTGCTGACCTCTCCTGCCATATAATCTCTCTGCACGCTGTTTACCGTTGGATTTTTATTTGAATTTTCCTGTTTTACTTCCTCATTATTACACTCTAACAAACTTAAGATCTGTTCATCCGTTGAGTTGGATTTGCGCACCAGTTCCTGTTTGTAACGGTATGTAATATAGTTTCGTGCCACATTAAATGCACGCTGATTCATGATCTGGTTCTCAACCATATCCTGAATCTCTTCTACACTTGGAGAACGTTTCATATTTTCACAGGCAATTTCCACATTTTTTGATATCTCATCAATCTGCTTATCTGTCAGCTTCTCATAATCAATAACGCTGTTGTTTGCCCTGCGGATCGCCGCCTCAATTTTTTTAATATCAAAGGTATCCTCCATACCGCTTCTTTTAATAATTTTCATTTCCGATCAAATCCCTTTCTGTTTCTGACTGATGGCTGCCTGCCATACCCAAACGGCCGCATAACCTACGAGTACTTATTATACAATATATTGTGTCTTTGTCAATGTGTTTGGAACATATATATTTTCCCATTTTTATGATATCCGGGCAGAATCGATCGTTGCAACCCCAGTAAATACGCTGTCTTTATTCACTATTACCAAATTTAAGGTGATTTCTTCGTCATTTTTTTCACTTGTATATCCTGCATTATCAACCACAATATCTAGTGTTTCTATTTTTTCATGCCACCACAGAAAGAATTCTTCGGACAGGCAATATCCACATCCAGATTCAAAAGCATCCGGTCTAAATATTTCTTAAGATCTTTTACCTCTTCATCACTCAGTCCTTTCTCTAAAAGAGCTTCCATTTCACGCATATCCTGCTCTGACCTCTCTACCATAGTACGTGCTTTATCTGTCAGCACCAGTTTCTTCAGCCTCGCATCATGCTCCACCGTCTCACGGCGCACCAGCCCTTTCCGTTCCATGACTGCAAGCATGTTTGATGCGGTTGCCCGCGATACCGAAAATTCCATTTCAATATCCTTCTGATAGATATCCTTTCCATCATGATCCCGCAAAAATCCAAGCGTCCAGCGCTGCATTCCCGTAAGTGGTTCTTTTTCATTTTCCTGTTTTTTTGCCTCCATCCGCTTATGGATCTGGTTATGGATCAAACGTATTTTATATCCTATCGTATCTGTATGCATGATTTATCTCCTGCTGAAATAATATTATTTTTTACATTGACATTCTTTTTTTTATGCCTTATAACTATATTGTTAGCACACTAACAAATAAAAATCAATTATTTTTTGAAAAGGATGTGATGTTATGTTAAAAACTCTGGGAGCCCAGATCAAAGAATTTAAGAAAGATTCTTTCCTCACTCCTGTTTTCATGATCTTAGAAGTACTCATGGAAACGATCATCCCACTGATGATGGCATCGATCATCGATAACGGCGTGGAAGCCGGGGATATCCACCATATTTACGTCATGGGCGGATGTATGGTCATTGTCGCGTGTGTTTCCCTGTTTGCAGGAACGATGGGTGGAAAATACGGTGCCCGTGCTTCCGCAGGATTCGCCCGCAACTTACGAAAAGCAATGTACGAAAATATACAGACCTTTTCTTTTTCCAACATTGACAAATTCAGCACCGCAGGTCTTGTCACAAGGCTCACCACCGATGTGACGAATCTGCAGAACGCATATCAGATGCTGCTGCGTATGTGCGTGCGCGCACCGATCTCTTTAGTCTGCGCGATGATCATGGCATTTTTCATCAATGCGAAACTCGCATGCGTTTACCTGATCGCTGTTATCGTACTTGGTGTGATCCTTGCCTTTATTACAATACGGGCACATCATTACTTTATGGAAGTATTTCCAAAGTACGATGACTTAAATGCATCGGTACAGGAAAATGTCTCCGCGATCCGTGTAGTCAAAGCCTATGTCCGTGAGGATTATGAAAAGAAGAAGTTCACACAGGCAAGCAAAAATATTTATAACATGTTTGTCAAAGCAGAAAGCGTACTCGCTTTCAACTCCCCTGTCATGCAGATTGCTGTATATAGCTGTATCATCGCATTAAGCTGGCTGGGGGCAAAAATGATCGTTGCAGGTTCTCTTACCACAGGCGAACTGATGAGTCTTCTTACCTATTGTATGAACATCATGATGAGTCTGATGATGCTCTCAATGGTTTTCGTTATGTTAGCCATGAGTATCGCAAGTGCCGAGCGTATCTGTGAGGTTTTAAATGAAAAAAGTGATATCACAAACCCGGAAAATCCGGTTTACGAAGTAGCCGACGGCAGTGTCACATTTGACCATGTAACATTCCGTTATAACAAGACCTCAGATAAACCGATCCTTGATGATATCAATCTTACCATCCACTCCGGTGAGACCATCGGTGTCATCGGCGGTACAGGAAGTTCTAAATCTTCACTCGTCAACCTGATCAGCCGTCTTTATGACGTTTCGGAAGGTACTGTTCTCGTCGGCGGAAAAGATGTACGTTCCTACGATCTTGACACCCTGCGCGATGAGGTCTCCGTAGTATTGCAGAACAACGTGCTTTTCTCCGGAACCATCTATGAAAACCTCCGCTGGGGCGATAAAAATGCGACTGATGAAGAATGTCGCCACGCATGCCATCTTGCCTGCGCAGATGAATTTATCGACCGCTTCCCGGACGGCTACAACACTTACATTGAACAGGGTGGAACCAACGTATCCGGTGGTCAGAAACAGCGTCTGTGTATTGCAAGAGCCCTGTTAAAGAAACCGAAAATACTTATTTTAGATGACAGTACGAGTGCTGTTGATACCGCAACCGATGCAAAGATCCGCAAGGCTTTTGCCGAAGAGATTCCGGACACAACCAAATTCATCATCGCACAGCGAATCTCCTCCGTCCAGAATGCAGATCGCATCATCGTTTTAGATAACGGTGTTGTAAATGGCTTTGGCACACATGAAGAATTATTAGAATCCAATGATATCTACCGCGATGTCTATGAATCACAGACCAGCGGAAGCGGTGATTTCGATGAAGGAGGTGCTGCATAATGGCAGAAAAAAATACCAAACCGGTTCATGGTCCGGGTGGCAGAGGTCCAAAAGGCCCACGTCCGAAAGTTGAAAATCCCGGCAGACTTTTTATGCGTCTACTCGCTTACATTATGAAAAATTATGCAGTTCACTGTATTCTTGTCGTGATCTGTATTTTCATTACCGTACTTGCCAGTGTACAGGGTACCTGGTTTATGCAGACTCTGATCGACAGCTATATTCTGCCGCTCATCGGTCAGGCAGATCCTGATTTTTCCGGTCTGCTGCATGCCATCATGCGTGTTGCCGTTTTTTACCTGATCGGAGCAATCGCTTCTTATATATATACACGTATCATGGTAAATGTTTCACAGGGTACTTTAAAAAACCTGCGTGATGACATGTTTACCCATATGGAAGAACTTCCGATCCGCTACTTTGACACACATTATCACGGAGATATCATGTCCACCTATACGAACGATATCGATACACTCCGTCAGATGATCAGCCAGAGTATGCCACAGTTTTTGAACAGTATCATCACCATCGTGAGTGTATTTGTCAGCATGCTTCTCTTAAATGTTCCGTTGACAATCGTGACACTTCTTATGATCGGTGTCACACTTTTTGCCACAAAAAAGATCGGTGCACTCAGTGCAAAATACTTTATCGCACAGCAGAAAGATATCGCAACGGTCAACGGTTATATCGAAGAGATGATGAATGGTCAGAAAGTCGTCAAGGTCTTTACCCATGAAGAAGAAAGTATCGAAAACTTTAACAGATTGAATGACCAGCTCTTCCACAGTGCAGACAATGCCAATAAATTTGGTAATATTTTAATGCCTGTCAATGCACAGATCGGTAACATCAGCTATGTACTCTGTGCTTTAGTCGGCGGTGTACTCGCCTTAAACGGCATCGGCGGTTTTACACTCGGAAAACTTGCAAGTTTCCTTACCTATAATAAGAGTTTCAGCCAGCCGGTCAACCAGCTTAGTATGCAGCTCAACAATATCGTCATGGCCCTTGCCGGTTCCGAGCGTATCTTTAAGCTGCTTGATGAAGAACCGGAAACAGACGAAGGTTATGTTACACTCGTCCGCGCCAGAAAAGAAAACGGTCAGATCGTCGAATCAAAAGAACGTACCGGTATGTGGGCATGGAAACACACACATCAGGCTGACGGCAGTGTCGATTATATCGAGCTGAAAGGCGATGTTGTCTTTGATGATGTTGATTTCGGTTATAACCCGGATAAGATCGTGCTCCACAATGTAGACCTCTACGCAACACCTGGTCAGAAGATTGCTTTTGTCGGAAGTACCGGTGCCGGAAAGACTACGATCACGAACCTGATCAACCGTTTCTATGATATTCAGGATGGTAAGATCCGCTACGATGGTATCAATATCAATAAGATTAAAAAAGACGATCTGCGTCATTCCCTCGGCATCGTACTTCAGGACACACACCTGTTCACTGCAACCGTAATGGAAAATATCCGCTATGGAAAACTCGATGCCACAGATGAAGAAGTCATTGCAGCCGCAAAACTTGCCAATGCAGATACCTTTATCCACCAGTTGCCGGACGGTTACAACACACTTTTAACCGGTGACGGTGCAAACTTAAGCCAGGGACAGCGTCAGCTGCTCGCCATCGCACGCGCTGCGATCGCAGATCCGCCGGTACTGATCCTCGATGAGGCAACCAGTTCCATTGATACCAGAACAGAAAAGATCGTTCAGGATGGTATGGATAAACTGATGGCAGGACGTACCACTTTCGTGATCGCCCACCGCCTCTCCACAGTCAAGAACAGTGACTGCATTATCGTATTAGAGCAGGGACGCGTCATCGAACGCGGCAACCATGACAAACTCATGGAAGAAAAAGGAAAATATTATCAGCTTTACACGGGAAATCTTGCGGAAGGCTAGAATATATTTTAAATCGTATAGATATTTTTCTTTCTCTGTATTTTCATAAGTGACCTCAAAAAATGGGCATATATAAAGCCAAAAACTTTATATATGCCCATTTTCATCTCTATTTTTATATTACTCTAAACCACTTTTTCTTTCTTCTTCCATGGTAAAATAACTTTCTCCGGCATGCGTCCTTTCACAGTTTCTGCACCGGAACATATCTTATCCGCACAGCACAAGATCCAGCCTTCCATATATTTGGGCGGAACGATATTTAATGGAAACATATGACATTTTATCATATCTTTTTCTATTTCATTCAGATCCGGGATGTCACGCATGGCATTCTCGCACGCCCTTTCTGCATGATGAAATCCATGCCATTTATGCGACGCATCTTTTTCGTGCCAGTCATAAAGAAAATAATCATGCAGTAACGCTCCACGGATCAGCGAGTGGATATCCACAGGTGCGTTCATTTTCAATGCCAGATAATAGCTGAAATATGCAACCGATACGCTGTGGCGAAATACGCTGGTGTCTCCATGCTGTATATAGCGATGAGACTCTAACAGGCGGGACTGCCTGCAGAGTTCCTCTAAGGTGTCATAAAAGTATTTTTCCTGCTCGTCGGATAAATGATAGGTCATTTTGCTCCTTCTTTCCATGCTATTCTATGAAACAGTTATCTGGGCGAAACTCTGCTTTAGGCTGTGAACGTTGTGGGAAATTGACAGCTGAAACGAAAGCACGCTCTCGCTGCGTGTCGCTCGTAGCGGATACTAAGTGACCAAAATACGGTCACTAAGTACCGACGGCTCCCCAGCACTTTCTTTTTCATCTGTCAATTTTCCACAACATCGCCAGTTCATGAATGAGTTTCGCAATTAACTTAGTATATGCATGCATAAACAAGATTGTCAAGCTATCGCAAAAATATGAGGACTTTTTTCAGTCCTCATATTTTTATACACATGATGTTGGTATCAAATAGTGCATTTAAATATAACAAAATATGAACCTTATAGTAATTCTTTCAGAATCTGGTTCACAAGCGCCGGGTTTGCCTTTCCTTTCATGGCTTTCATGGTCTGGCCGACTAAGAATCCGATTGCCTTTTCTTTGCCGTTATGGTAATCCTCAACCGACTGTGGATTTTCTGCTAATATTTTCTGTACTGTCTCACGGAGTGCACCCTCGTCGTTGACTGTCTTTAAGCCTTTCTCTTCAACATATTTTTCCGGATCAATGTCGTCTTTAAAGATCAGTTCGAATACTTCCTTTGCGACCGTGTTTGTAATGGAACCGGAATCGGCAAGATTGATCAGTTTTGCAAGATTGACCGGTGAAAAACGGATATCCTCCGGATCCATGTTATTTTCTTTTAACAGGCGCATCGTCTCCACCATGATCCAGTTGGACACTTTTTTCGGTTTTCCACAGAGCTCGGTTGCCGCCTCAAACAGATCCGCAAATTTCTTATGTCCGGTAATGATCTCGGCATCATATTTCGGAAGATCAAATTCTTTCTGGTAACGCTCCAATTTCTCCGTGCGAAGCTCCGGCTGGTTTGCCTTTACTTTTGCGATCCACTCATCACTGATCACGATCGGCACAAGATCCGGCTCCGGGAAATAACGGTAATCCTGGGCGTCCTCTTTTGAACGCATTGCATGGGAAGATTCCTTATTGTCATCCCAGCGGCGTGTCTCCTGCACGATCTTCTTTCCGGCTTCAAGCAGTTCAATCTGACGTGCACGCTCTCCCTCGATAGCTCTTGCAATCGCTTTAAAGGAGTTTAAGTTTTTCATCTCGGTACGGGTTCCAAACTTCTTTGCGCCGGCTTCACGGACGGACAGGTTGACATCGGCACGCATGGAACCTTCATTTAATTTACAGTCGGAAGCGCCAAGATACTGGATGATCATGCGCAGTTTTTCAAGATATGCGATAACCTCCTCTGCGGAACGCATATCCGGCTCGGATACGATCTCAATCAGCGGTACACCGGAACGGTTGTAATCTACGATGGAGACATCTTCCCACTCATCATGTACAAGTTTTCCGGCATCCTCCTCCATATGGATCTCATGGATACCAATGATCTTCTTTCCGGCTGCCGTCTCGATCTCAACACCGCCGTTTCTGCAGATTGGCAGATATAGCTGGGAAATCTGATAGTTCTGCGGATTATCCGGATAAAAATAGTTCTTACGGTCAAATTTGCAGTACTGGGTGATGCTGCAGTTTGTGGCAATTCCCACTGCCATCGCATATTCCACCACCTGACGGTTTAATACAGGAAGAGAACCCGGCATACCGGTACACACCGGACAGGTATGTGTATTTGGTGCACCGCCGAATGCTGTGGAACAGCCGCAGAAGATTTTTGTTTTCGTTGCTAACTCAACATGGACCTCAAGTCCAATGACAGTTTCATATATTTTACTCATGTCTATTCCTCCATTTTCGGACTATGCAAGCGGGCTGTGCTCATAGGTTCTTGTCTGTTCAAATGCATATGCCGCGCGGATGATCTTCTTCTCTTCAAAACAGTTTCCAATGAGCTGTAACCCGATCGGCAGACCGTTTTTATCTTTGCCGCACGGCAGTGAAATACCAGGTAATCCGGCAAGGTTTACAGAAATCGTATAGATATCTCCTAAATACATCTTGATCGGATCACTTAAAGACTGTCCTAATTTTGGTGCAGTGGTCGGTGCTGCCGGTCCTAAAATGACATCATATTTTTCAAATGCTTTATCAAATGCCTGTTTGATCAACGCCTTGGTGCGGAGTGCTTTCAGATAATATGCATCATAATAACCGCTGCTCAGCACGAAAGAGCCAAGCATGATACGGCGTTTTACCTCCGGCCCGAATCCTTCGGAACGGGATTTTTTGTACATGTTGTGAAGTCCCTCGTATTCTTTGGTGCGGTAACCATATTTGACACCGTCAAATCTTGCAAGGTTCGAACTTGCCTCTGCACAGGCAATGACATAGTAAGCAGGAATCGCATATTCTACCAGACTTAAGTCAAACTCTTCCACGATGGCGCCCTTTTTCTTTAATTCCTCTGCTGCCTGTAAAACTGCTGCTTTTACTTCCGGATCTAAACCCTCCCCGAAATAATCACGCGGAATACCGATCTTCATTCCTGCAACATCATCCACCAGTGCACTGGTAAAATCGTAATCTTCTCTTTTTACAGAAGTGGAATCCTTTGTGTCATAAGAAGCAATCGTCTCTAAAATCGTTGCACAGTCAGTCACATCTTTCGCAACCGGCCCGATCTGATCTAAAGATGAACCATAGGCGATCAGTCCATAACGTGATACCGTTCCATAGGTCGGTTTGATTCCGGTCACACCACAGAAAGAACTCGGCTGACGGATAGAACCGCCAGTATCTGAACCAAGTGCAAAAACACATTCCTCAGCCGCAACTGCTGCACAGGAACCTCCCGAAGAACCTCCCGGCACATGCTCTGTGTTCCATGGATTTTTTGTCTCACCGTAAGCGGACGTCTCTGTCGTGCTTCCCATGGCAAACTCATCCATGTTGGTCTTTCCTAAAATAACTGCCCCTGCTTTTTCCAGATTTAAAACTGCCTCCGCCGTGTAGGTCGGAATAAAGTTATATAAAATCTTAGAAGAACAGGTGGTAAGCAGATCTTTCGTACACATATTATCCTTAATGGCAACCGGAACACCTGCAAGCGGTCCAGTCAAAATGCCGTCATCAATCTGTTTTTGTACTTCTTTTGCACGTTTCAGTGCGCCTTCTTTATCTACCGTCACAAAGCTGTTTACGAGTTTTTCTTTTTTCTCGATGGCATCTAATGCCGCCATAACAGCTTCTTCTACTGAGATTTCTTTTGCTTTTATCTTTTTGCCGAGTTCCACGGCAGTCAAACTCATAATATTCATATAAATCTCCATTCCTGCTCCTGCTTTTTATCCGAACATTTTCTTTGCCTGCTGCACAAAATGTTCTTTGAGCAATCTGATTAATCTCCAATTGTCTTTGGCACTTTAAATCCACCGTCTTTCTGTGCCGGTGCATTCGAAAGCGCCTCTTTGCTGCCGTCTCCGTTTGTCACTACATCTTCCCGGAATACATTGTTTACCGGAAATACATGTGACATAGGTTCCACTCCTGTGGTATCAAGTTCGTTTAATTTATCAATATAGTTGAGCATTTCTTCCATATCTTTCTTGGCATGCTCTTTTTCTTCCTCATTCAGCTCTAATTTTGCAAGGATTCCGACATACTCGATCGTCTCGTCTGAGATTTCGTTTTTGCGTCCGGTCTTAACTGCCGGAATTTCTTCCTCTTCCTCGATTCCCGGTTCTTCAGCTTCTTCCGGTTCTTCTACGATCACAGGTCCAACCACCAGACCATAATAAGCAACATCCCCGGCTCCAGAATTGTTCCACTCAGCCTGAATCGCTGTTCCTTCATATTTAAGGCCACACTTTTCCATCACTTTGGCTGAGTACGGATTTCTGGTATCACATCGCGCCGCGATCCTGCGTGCCCCAACTTCGTTAGTCAAGTATTCTACCACTGCCTCTAATGCTTCTGACATGATTCCTTTATTCCAGTAGTCACAGCTTAAACAATAACCGACTTCCATGGACTGCACTTTTTCATTGACAGCTACGACACCAATGCTGCCGATTGCCTCACCGATCTCTTTTAATTCGATACACCATTCATATTTTTCCGTTTTATCGTATGCAGCGATCCAGCCTTTTAAAATGCCTTTCGTCTCTTCTTCACTCTCATGTGCAGGCCACAGCAGATATCTTGTCACTTCCGGATCCGATGCCCAGTTACGGTACATCGGTTCTGCATCGGAAAGTGTAAATCGTCTTAAAACAAGACGTCTTGTTTCGATTGTTTTTGTTCCCAAATGTTTCACGGCTGTTCTCCTTTTTCATTCATATGATCCCTGTTTGCAAAACTCAATTTACATTCAATTTTGAACCTGATATGGATCTAAAATTATTTTGTTTTGGATTCTTTACATCTGTTCTAACCTGATTACGGCTCTAATCTGCTTAAATCACGAGGGAATAAAGTGGTTTCACGAACATTGTCCTCACCGACTAATTTCATGGTCAGACGCTCTAATCCGATTCCAAGTCCACCATGTGGCGGCATGCCATGTTTAAATACGGATAAGTACTGTTCCATTCCCTCAGACTCCATACCACGTTTTTCAATTTTCTCCATCAGCCTGTTATAATCGTGGATACGCTGTCCGCCGGTCGTGATCTCAAGTCCCTGATATAAGAGGTCAAAACTTAACGTATACGTCGGATCTGCCGGATCATCCATGGCATAAAACGGACGTTTCTTGGATGGGTAATGCGTAACAAATACGAAATCTGCATCATATTCTTCTTTAAAATACTGTCCGATCAGTGCTTCCTCCTCCGGTTCAAGATCGTATGGATTTCTGATCTGACGGTGATATTTTTCTGCTACTTTTTCTTTTGCCTCATCAAACCGCACGGTCGGGATCTTATCGACATTCGGCAATGTAACACCCAGTAATCTCAGTTCTTCCGCATAATCTTTCTTTAATAATGCGATCATATACTGTAAAAATCCGGTTTCCATCGCCATGATATCTTCGAATCCATCAATATATCCCATCTCAAAATCAAGACTGGTATATTCGTTTAAATGGCGCTTTGTATTATGCTTTTCTGCTCGAAATACCGGTGCTGTCTCAAATACACGGTCAAAGACACCTACCATCATCTGCTTGTAAAACTGTGGACTCTGCTGCAGTACAGCCGGTCTGTGGAAATATTCGAGACGGAACAGGTTTGCTCCACCCTCTGCACTTTTTGCACCGATCTTTGGTGTATGGATCTCTGTAAACCCCTGACTGTATAAGAAATCACGAAATCCCCGTACCACACCTTCCTGAATACGGAATTTTGCACGCTCCCTGACATTTCGAAGGGCGATCGCACGGTTGTTTAAATTCGCCTCCAAGGAGGTATTTAATTTCCATTTTGAGATTGCAAGCGGCATCGGTGCAGCCGGTTCGGACAATACATTGATTTTATCCAGACGGATCTCAAATCCGTGTGGTGCACGTTCCTCCGGTTTTACGGTTCCCTCCACCTCAATCGTTGCTGCCTCTTTTAAATCTTTTAAGTCAAACTGTGTTTTTCCTTCTTCGTAAACACACTGGAGCAGTCCTTCTCTCTTTCTTAAGACAATAAATGCAACTTCACCCATATCACGGATGGTATGCACTGCTCCGTTTACTTTTACACTTTTTCCCTCATAGCTGCCGGTCAGTAAATCACCGATCTCTAAGGTTTCCTTTTTGTTTACACCTGTCATGAATTCCATATTCTGTACACTCCTTTAGATATGATAAGGTGCGGGACGGGAACCTTTTTGAAAAACAAAACTCTGTCTTTCAGATTTTCAACAAATAATAGAATGCACGCTCCGCGAACATTCTATTATCATGAATACAAAAAACCCCGGAAAAGCATATGCTTTTCCGGGGCGAAATCTCTTAGTATCCCGCGGTACCACCCGCATTGAAAAATGATGTCGTTCTCATCATCTTTCCGCTCTCTGTGCTTAACGCGCACCCACGTACTGACCTACTTTCGATCCACTGCCGCTGTTTTTAAGATCAACCGCTCGTGCAAATTCCTGTTCAATCAGTCTGCTCCAGAGTGTTCCCTTGACCTTCTCTTTCAAACAGCGCTCTCAGTCGGTGACGCTGTATTCCTGTCGATGTCTAAAGATCAGAGTCTCTTTCATCGCTTTACTGTTTTAACGTTGTAACATTTATACCACATAGATTTCTTCTTTGCAATATTTTTTTGCAATTTTTTTTATTTTACACTTCATTATTTTTGAAACCATAAAAAGATACCGCGCAGATATTGGGTTTATCTGTGCGATATCTTTTCATTATTTTTTATTTTACAATAATTTTGCAAGTTGCTTTCTTTCCGCTTGCAGATTTTACTGTAATTGTTACAGTGCCTTTTTTCAGCGCCTTTACTTTACCATTCTTATCAACTGTTGCCACTTTTTTGTTGGAACTCGTCCAGGTAAGTTTATCTGTTGAGGAAGAAGGTGTCATAGTCGCTTTTAAGGTCAGAGTCCTGCCCTTTGCAACAGTCGCCTTGGTTTTGTTTAATTTTACCTTGGTTGCCGGTACTTTTACCGTCACTTTACAGGTTGCTTTCTTTCCACCTGATGTCTTTGCGGTAATCGTTACAGTACCTTTCTTTACAGCCATTACAACACCATTTTTATCGACTGTAGCTACTTTCTTGTTAGAACTGCTCCATGTCACTTTGTCCGTTGCATTCTTATCAAGAGTAGCTTTCAGCTGTTTTGTTGCATTTTGCTTTAATGTCAGTTTCTTTGCACTCAGTTTAATACCTGCTGACTTCTTATTACTCTTTACAACGGTCACTTTACAGGTTGCTTTCTTTCCACTCGACGTCTTTACCGTGATCGTAGCTGTTCCTGTCTTGATGCCTTTGATTTTTCCACGCTTTGTTACTGTCACTACCTTTTTGTTGGAAGTAGACCATGTAAGTTTATCTGTCGTTGTCTTCGGGAATACAGATGCTGTCAATTTTACCGAACTTCCCTTTTTGATACTCATTGCCGGTGTCAGATATACTTTGGTTGCCGGATCTGTAACCGTGATCTTACAGGTTGCCTTTAAACCATTCTTTGTGGTAGCTGTAATTGTAGCGGTTCCTGCTTTCTTTGCAGTTACTTTTCCGTTTGCATCTACTTTTGCAACAGAGGATTTGGAAGATTTCCATTTCACGGATTTATCCGTACAATCCTTCGGAGTGACTGTTGCCTTTAAGGTATATGTTTTTCCTTTTTTCAGGCTGAGTTTTGTCTTGTTTAATTTGATCTTCGCTCCCTGTACCTGATCTCCTACAGTTACTTTACATTCTGATGTAAACATTCCGTCTTTTGTTGTCACGGTAATTGTTGCAGTTCCTTTGGCATTTGCAGTTACATTACCATCTTTGTCAACTGAAGCAACTGTTTTGTCAGAAGTCTTGTATTTTACTGCTGTGTTTGTTGCATTCTGCGGTGCTACTACTACATTTTCAGAAATATTTGCTGTTTTACCTTTCTGTAAGGTAATCTCTGTCTTTTTCAGTGAAACTCCTGTTACTTTGACTGCACGTTCTTCTGCCTTAATCTTATATGCAGGATCAAAACCAGGTTTTAAGTTTTCTTCATCCACAGAAACCTGTTTTACATGACCCTTGTCTGTTAAGATCACACCATTGTATGCCGGAACATTTACCGTTACACTGCCGCCTGCTGCACTGCAGCTGTTTCCTGTGATCACATCTGCAAGTTCTGCTGCATTAATTCCAAGTTCTGCAACATTTACTGTCACAGACTTGTCTGCTGCACTGTTGTTCATCAAAACAAGCATGATATCCGAATCATCACTTCTGACATAGCCTAAAATTTCTTTATCTGTGCCATATACCGGCTCTACGGAGCCTGTTCTCAATGCACTGTAACTGCTTCTTATTGCAGCAAGTTTTGCATACCATTTTACCAGATTCTCATTTCCTTCGCCCCAGATCATCGCACGGCGGTCATCTGGATCATCTGCACCTACCATACCAAGCTCATCACCATAGTAGATCGTCGGTGCACCTGCATAGGTAAACTGCATTAACGCAACTAAATACTGTTTCTGTTTTGCTGCATCTGAAGTATTCTCGTAAGTCGGGAATGCCTCTGCAATTTCTTTCTGTTTTCTATCGTCATCAATACCATCTAAGTAAGATAACAAACGTGTTGTATCATGAGAGTCAACAAGGTTCATCATTGCATAAAATGCTTCTTTCGGATAACGCTCTCTCAAACGCTCTAAAGTATTTAATGCATCTGCGGAATTCCCGCCCTTTGCATAAGCGATCGCTGCTCCACGGAACATATAGTTCATAACGGAATCATACATGTCACCCATCAGATATTTTACCGCATCCGTCCAGATTTCTCCGATGATCACGTTATCACTGTCAAGTGCCTTCACGGATTTACGGAAGTGCTGCCAGGTCTCATCCGATACTTCATTGGCAACATCGAGTCTCCATCCGTCCATTCCTTTTGACAGCCAGTACTGTGTTACACTGTTATCTGCGGTCTTACTTGTCTCATTTTTTCCGATTACTTCTTCTGCCCAGGTACCGGTCTGATATTCGGAACCGTTCGTTGCCTTGATGATCGGCATGGAGTCATAACCCCACCATCCATCATAACCATATACTGGTTTTCCGGCACGAAGTCCTACGGAATCACATACTTCATCGTCATTGTCATCTTTTAAAGTTGTATCGGAAAATACATCAAACCATTCTGTATAGTCATAGTTTGTAATTCCATACTCTGCCGTAAAATATTCTTTTGCCTTTTTTTCTGCTTCCTCTTTGGAAATCTTTTTCTCGCTCATGGCATCGTATACATATGCCCAGTAAGGATAAGCTCCGATCGTATCGGTTCCATCTTCCAGATACTCATAGTAACGGTCAAAATAAACAGAATCATCCGATACATGATTGAATACACCATCCAATACAACATGCATATTATTCGCTTCTGCTACGCTGACCAGTTCCTCAAAATCTCCAAGTGTTCCAAGGATCGGATCAATATTTTTATAGTCGCTTGTATCATATCAGTGGCTGGAAATAGATTCAAATACCGGGTTTAAGTAGATCACGGTAATACCAAGTGCTTTTAAGTAGTCGATCCGTTTTGTAATACCCTTTAAATCTCCACCATAGATCTCATTGCTCCAGTTTCCATCGCCCTTATATGCGTAAGTCGGATAGGTATCCGGATGTAATGTGACCTGCTCCGGGTTCTCCGGTAAAATATACCAGTCATTCATATACTCATACTGTACCGTACCTCTTGCATCCGAAGTGATGGTATCGTTTGTCACATCGCCATTATAGAAACGATCCGGGAAGATCTGGTAGATCACTGCATTTTTCATCCAGTCGGGTGTCTTATAACCTGACTGATATACGATCTGATCATACGGTAACAGGCTTAATAAATCTGTTGCCATACCGGTTCCGTAATATCCGTCATCATCGCCATACATTACCACTGCCGTCTCATTATATACTGCAAAGAAATACTGGTATTCTCCAAGTCTGTCATAGCTTGTAGTAACAGACCATCTCTGTTTTCCATCTTCCGCACCCGCTGTTTTTTTCATGGAAAGTGTTTTCTTTTCCACACCTTTTACAACCAGTTTGACTGCAGTAACATCATCTCCGGTATCGATGGAGTAGGTAACTTCCTCTCCGGTTGCCACCGCACCGTATACTGATTTGTAAGCTGTATCCTTAGAATCAAATACAAGTTTGTTTGTTGCAACTTCTTTGTCAGAAGCATTCGAATAATAAATGCCTGATTCCGGATCATAATAGAATGTAACATCCTTTGTGGTATCTACCGTATATGGATCCATTTCAACAGTCTCATCCTCTGATACGATCTTCGTATCGGAATAAGTACCAGCTTCCATGTTTGCCACAGTTGCGCTGTAAATTCCGGTCAATCTGCTGTCAGAAAATCTTGTATCTGCCAGAATTCCTGTTCCCTGCAATAACAGGCTTGCCCCAAATTTATAATCAATACTGCATTTTGAATAATGGCTGAAGTCCGAATAATAAATCGTAACATCCTGAGGTTCTGTCACGGTAACTGCAATGTTAGATCCGCTTATAACACCGCCTGCTCCATAGTTTTCGCTCCAGTCACCCAGCGCAATCTTGTACTCGTAATTTGCCGCCGGAACATTTTTAAATGTATAGGAATATAACCCCTCTCCCATGTATGTCATTATATTTGATGCTGCATCCCAGCTTTTTCCAGGAAATGTACCCGGTATACAGACCATTCTGCCGGTAAATTTATCCCTGGTATAAGAAAGATAAGTATCTTTTCCAACTGTAACACCAGCGGATGTTTCAATGTCTTTTTTTACACCATCTACTTCGATGTAATATACGATGTCCAATGCATCATCTCCAAGGAAAATCGCATCCGTGGTATATGCATTTGCAACACTTTTATCTGCTGTCATGGTAACCGTCTTTAATGCAGAAGTTCCTTTTTCCTCCACCTCTGATTTTTTACCATAAACAACCTTTACTTTATCTTTTACGTTTTCTGCAACAGCCGTGAATGTGGTAGTTCCATCTGCATTGTCGACTGCCTGGTCCGATACCTCTTTTGTGGAAGCAAGTGTAATTGTTCCATCTTTATCCATGTACCAGTTCCAGGTGCCGTCTTTCTGGATATAATATACATCGGTTGGCGTTTCTGCTACAAATTTATCCAACAGTTTGTCGTAAGTATTGTCACCTGTTTTTGTATCATCCGCATTATCTGCATCTACAAACTGAAAGCCTCCGAATGTTCCTTTGACAGTGAGTTTGTAAAATCCATTCTCTTCTGCTGTGAAAAGATCTCCTTTAACACCCCATCCTGTAATCGTTTCCTGACCTTTTGTATCAGTGATGGTCAATTTGTCATTCCAATGCTGCATTGCAGGTTTTGACCATTTCGTTTCCGGTTTGATATGCATGGTAAGATAAACAAGTTCCGGCTCTTTTAAGGCTTCTGTGCCTGCTGCATCTAAATACCAGCCCCAGTTACCGTCTTTGCAGATGTAATAGAGATCTGTCGGAGTGTCACCAGTATATGATTTCATAGTGCTGACAAATCCCTGTCCTGCTGTGTTCTTTGACGGATCTGCATAATCTAAAAACTGGAATCCCGTAAAATTACCCTGTAAAGTTACACTATAGAAATTACCGCCTTTATCCTGCGTTAAAATCTGTCCGACAGCTTCTCCCCAACCGGTAATTTCCTGATCTGTCTTAACTGCACCGGATACGACAGTATTATCATCTCCCCAAAACTGCAGTGCAGGTGTTTTATACTTTGCAGCACTGTTATCAAAATGCAGTGTCAGGTTCATCGATCCTTCTGCAGCTTTTAATTCCTGCTCTGTTTCCGTCTCTTCCTGCTCCACTGCCTCCGTATCTTCTACTGTCCCAGACTCATCCTCAGCCACTTCTGTGTCAGCTGATTCCACATCTTCTGTCTCCGTTTCTGATGCTTCCACATCTTCTGTTTCTGCCGTATCTGTTTCTGATGCTGCCGTCTCTGTTTCTTTTTCTGTTTTCTGGTTTTCGCTTGTATCTGCTTCAACCTCTACAACTGGATTTTCTTCCTTCTCTGTCGTAACATCCGCTGTACTGTTTTCTTCTTTTACATTTTCCTCTGTACCAGTCTCAAGTTCTGCAGCTGCTGCAGATATGGCTCCCGGTGTTTCCGGTAACGTTACCAGCATTCCTAAAATTAAAAGCCAGCTAAGTGATTTCTTAGCGGCCTTCTGTAAAATCTTTTTGTTTCTCATTTTTCAAAGTCCCCCATTTTGGATTTTCAATCATACCCCTGTTTATGGATAAGATCACTAACCGGTCTTATACATTTACTTTTCCCCTCCTTTAAATTTCGTTTTTTTTCGTACCTCTATAGCATACATTTATTCGTTGATTTGAACAAGTTCTTTTTGTGTATTCTTTTAATTTTCGTCTCTTTCACCAATTTTACGAATCGATTTTTATATATTATTCGGGTATTGACTTTTAACGAAAATATACGAAAATATTTTCAAATAATAATTTGACAAAAAAAACAGTGTTCCGTATCAATATAAACACTGTTTTTTGGGGATATTTATTTATGAAATTTTTAATCAGATCTGTCCTGTTGCTTTCAGATGTGCAAGCAGCCCCTCACAGCCGGCTACGACATCTTCGTAGGTTTCATCAAATCTGCCAGAATACCAGGGATCTGATATGGATCTGCCTTTTCTTTTCGTATCTGTGGAAAAGTCCAAAAGCAGTTTTATCTTGCTGTCTACATCCTGCCCTGTAATCCGGATGGTGTTTTTGATATTGTTTGCATCTGCACAGAGCAGATAGTCATAATACCTGTAATCTTCTTTTGTTACCTGTTTTGCACGTTTTTCAGAAAAGTCTGTGTATGGCGTTTTCCCAATTCCATGTTTCCTCAACTCCGCCTGCGCCGGCGGATAGATCGGGTTGCCGGTGCCGTTCCAGATTTCTTCGGTGCTTGTGGCAGCGGAAGCGATCTCAAATTGGTCGGCTATACCACACTTTGATACCATATCTTTTAATATAAATTCGGCCATTGGGGAACGGCAGATGTTGCCGTGGCAAACAAATAAAATCTTGATTTTTCTCATATTTCCAGTATTTTCGGGCTTTTCAAGCCTTTTTACCTTTCTTCATTTTTCACTTATTCTGGCATATTTTGGCATATCTTTGCATATTTTTGTCATCAATTTTGGTAAAAACTTTGGTAAATTTCAAGTCTGTACCAAAGGCAAATCTGCCATTGGGAATCGACAGGTAAGAAATTGGGGATTAAGATAAATACTGGCATTCAGCCATTTTTCTCTCATTTTCATCAGGTCATTATGAATTAATTGCTTTTTGAAAATCTTCCTGTGCATCCTGAAATTTAACATGAGTATAGGTATTCATCGTAACACTGATATCCGAGTGTCCCATAATATACTGAAGCATCTTCGGATTCATTCCCGACTTAGCCATATTAGAACAAAATGTATGGCGACACACATGTGGTGTAATCGGCGGCATCTGAACCTTATATATGCTATTGTACTTTTCCCGAATATGTTGGAAATACTTTTCCCAATGTAATGCCACCATAGGCATATCATTCTTATCAAGGAATAAAAATCCTGTCATTCCATCAACCATCGGTTCAACTTTGGGATTGACCCTGTCCTTAAGTATTCTCTTGAAACAAGCCACCACCTCATCAGACATTGGAACATATCTCTCGCCACTTTCTGTCTTAGGCTTTTCAATGATATACTGCATCTGACTTGTTCTCTGTAATTGATGATTTACCCGTATTCTTTTGTTTTTAAAATCCAAATCTGATTTTGTAAGCCCACAGAACTCTGATATACGAAGTCCTGTGTTAAAGAGAATAAATATTGCATCATAGTACTTGCAAAAATGCGCATCTTCTTTTATGAATCTTAGAAATTCCCGCTCCTGCTTTCTTGTGACAGCTTCTCTTCTCACACTATCATTCACAATAACATTGACCAGTTCAAAGCCAAATGGATTTTTGCGAATCAAGTCATCTTCTTCCGCCATCTGAAATGCCGGTCTTAATACTCCCCGGATAGTATGAATTGAACTATAACCTTTTCCATCTACCCTCTGAAGCTTGATCAACCAGGCTTTCGCATCCGATAATTTCACTTTGTCGATTCTTTTTTTGCCAAAATCATCTTTTTTCAGCAGATTAATTACCGTCTTATAACCAGCATAAGTACTCTGTCTGACCCCTATTTTAAGACTTACATATTTCTCCACTAATTCAAGAACTGTAAGTCCTCCACCTCCTGGAACAAGTCCGTTAAACATATCCTGTTCCAGCTGTTTTTCCTTTTCTCTTAAAGAAAGCTCCATTTTCTTTCCTTTAGGTATAGGATCATTATGGTCCAAACGCCAACTATATAAATTCCCTTCATTTCCATGAATATCTACATATCTAAAACGATAACGTCCATCTGCTCTCTGGTACTCTCCTTCGTGAAGAATTCTATTGCGATTATCTCGTCTTTTCTCACTCATAGCTTTGTCTCCTTTCAAAAAAGAGAGCCCTAGCATGGTTATTGTACCACATTTGTGCCCCCTTTTCTACTACTTTACATATTAAATTGCAGTTGACTCTGCCAGAAATTGCTCAAATTTCTCTTTCTTAAACAAAACTTTGTTTCCTACTAACAGATAAAACTCCCCATTTGGATGGATATCTACAATTTGTCTAAGTCTCTTTTCACCAATGTGATAAAACTGTGCCGCTTCAGTTACAGAAAGCAAATATCGCTTCCATATAGGAATATCTATACTCTGATTCTCTAATTCATTTTCATCATCCATCATATTCTCCAATCTGCAGCTGTCTGACTAACATCGCATCAACCTTTTTTATTGCATCTGTGCTGACAATCATCCCGGCAGTCTGTATTATCTGTTCCTCATTTATTGTGACAAGCTGCTCCGGTAAAAACATTGTTGTATGTCTTAAAAATCCTCTAATTTCTGAAGGCTCAATATTGAAATGTACTGGAATATAATCCTTTTTCAACTTAGTTGTCCCCGGAACAACTGTGTATACAGGTGATTTTCCGTTTGCTTTGTCGCAGCTTATTACAATACATGGTCTCCTTCCAGCTTGTATATGCCTGAGTCCACTTTTTAATTCAGCCCACACAATCATATTTCTCTTTATCTTCACTGCAGATCACCTCTCTTTGGTGGAATATACAAGTCAACCTTGGGTTCCTTCTCATCTACACTGAATAATCTATACCCAGCTTCCCTTACTGCTCCTATTTTTAAATAAGAATCTGCTATTCCGTCTGAAATAGCATCGAGATTTGTTACGATAAGCGCATCTGCCTTTCCTGCTCTCATATATCTTATTGCCTTATAAAACACTTCATCCCTTAATCGTCGTCCAAAAATTCCTCTTCGGAATACTTTCATAGGAATAAGATTGTTATTGTCAGCAAATTCCATGATTCGTTTCAACTGCTTATTTTCCTTTTTCTCTGCTGCAATACAGTCATTCTCCTCATCAGAAGACAACATCACAACACACTTTATCGGCTGTATGGTCAGTGGCTTTTTCTTTCTTCCTGCTCTTCTCATTTCAAACCACTTCCTTTCTTGCCTCTAAGCCTTCAATAAAAATCAAACATGTAGACATTGCATATTCTCTATCATTTGGTTTAAGCATCTGCAATTTATCTTCCAATACAGACAAATCTTTATTCTCATGTTTTTCCCTGCTTTCAATTCCAAACAATGTATTAGGATCTACTCCATACTTTGTTACAATCTTCAGCATAAGTTCCAGACTCATCCGATGTCTTCCCTGCTCAATTTGCGAATAATGAATATAACTTACATCAAGGCTCTCCGCCATATCATTCTGTGTATATCCATATTTATTTCTAATACTTCTCAAAGTATTACCAACTGCATAAATATCATATATCATCCTGAATAACCTCACTCTCTAACCGATTCATGATGTATTCCACTGCCTCAGCCTCTGTTGGGCATTTGATGACTGGCTTCCCATAGTCATCAAATACCACTGTTTCAGAAGCAAATACAATGTAGGAATACCTGCCTGAATTCCTAACACTCAATCGCATAATTGTTGTACCTCGCACTCATAGTACCAAGGTCAAATATTGTCACACCCAAATCATTTATGCGATCCATCATTGACTTTAAATCTTCCGGATTTCTTGTAATCTCATAAATATCTTCTACGACAAGTACCTTGTAATCTGAAATCTCAAGAATTTCCATCAGCTGACGCATCTGAGGTCTGTCAACCGATGTAGATGCTCCATCATCTACAACAGTCTGATCACACTCAATTCCCACACTTAAAGCATATGTCTGATCAAGTTCTTTCTGTCGGTTCACATTATTCATACTCATCATTGACTTTATAAACAAAAGTCCTTTGTAAAGTTCTTTTCCGTTATACTTTTTCATGGCTATTACCTTCCTTAATTGAAATATTAAAGAAAGCATTGTGCACGCCGCTTTCAAACTCTGTGCTGTATCTCAAGCACAAGTATATTGTAATCTGCCACACCTTAATTGCCGACCGTGTACAGGCGACAATTATGTCGTGTAAACACGACAATCACTTTTCAACTGACACGCTTTTCATTGCTTTCATCATTGCAAGACACTGTCTTATCTGCAATTCATCCATATCTGAAAGAACATCCATTGCCTCAGATAATAGTTCTGAATTTTCTTCATTCTTTCCATACATTATGAAATCAACAGATACACCAAGTACGATTGCCAGATTATCTAATGTCTGTGTCTTAAAATCTCCACCATTTTCAATCGCAGATAATGCTTGTCTGCCTATACCTACTCTATGAGCTAACTCATCCTGTGATAATCCTATCGCCTTTCTCCTGTCAGCAATTCGTATTCCTCTCTCATAATCCTTTTCTCTTGTCTGTGCTTTACTGCTCATAAATCCTCCTTGCCGCCCTTGGAAACGAACAAGTCGGATTACCCTTTACATCACAAAAAAGACGCACGAGGAAACCAGTATCATAAATACTGTTCGTTTCCCCTGCGTCTCTGGTGCTTCCATCTTTCGATGTGCCCTTATCAGGTGGGCTGTAATTTAATTTTCAATCATTATATTCTGAAAGTCCCATTCTCAGAATGTTCCTTCATCATTCCCTCGGAATACTTCTTAAGTATCATCACTCGCTTGCATCTGTCACACTTAATTCCAATATTCTGAAGTGCCACAGCGAAATCATCACCGCATACAAAGTATTCCATCATTAACTTGTTGCATTTTTTACATCTAATTTCTATAACATTTCCTTTGTTCAATTCAGTTCGCTCCTTATTCATACAAAATCATCAATCTACAATTCTGTACTCGTAAAGGAAAGGGAAATCACCTTTGCAAGCCTTTTGCCGGGAGTTCCGATGAATGTCTGCACATTCCCCGGCTTTGCTGATCTAAAGCCAACTGATATGAATTGTGCTGTCAGCACACAATCACATCAGGCTCCGGCTCTTTCCATAAACCACATATTGTTATCTTCATAGAAAAGGAATATTTCCTTTCCATCTACCACACAGGTATAACGCTCTCCAACGCCGCCAGCCCTTGTACTGGCTGCTCTGCGCTTGTCTTTTACTCGTGTAATCTCATACTTTCTGCCATCTTCCCACGTTATCTCTTTGGGAATGAGCAGTCCGTCCTTTGAAAATTCTGCAAGTACATCAACATATACCTTATTGCTCAATGTAATCACCTTCCTTACAAGATTGCTATTGCTCTGGAAGCATCCATCTTCCTTGCTATATAGCCTTTTTCTTCTAATATTTTCAGATGTGCATAAACACTTGAAGTCGATGCCACCCCTACCATCTTGCATATCTCCCTGATAGTAGGAGCATAACCATTAACTCTCTGATATTGCATAATGCTTTCATACACATTCTGCTGCTTCTCCGTCAATGGTGCTCTGTCTACCAGATCAATTCTTTCTGCTTCGCTCATGTTCCGCCTCCCTCTTCTTTAACTCTATCGCTACTCGTAGTGCAGCTCAATTCCGCTTCGCTTCATTTCGCTCACGGCAGTCGCCGTATCAGATAACCAAGTCCCATATGTTTATGTACAAGCACAACACATCTGCGCCTTGATTATCTGGCACTTCTCGTTGCTAACCTGAGAAGTACCCATGTGGATGTACTGTGTGTTCTTCTTTTGCATTGACTGCCGACAGAATCCTGTCCCGGTACATGAGTCCCCTCTGGATACTGTAAAATCCAAATCTTCTGCGTATCTCATCAACCGCTGAATCCATCTTCATCTGCTTTTCACGCTTCTCCACACTTGAGAACAAATCAATCTGTTCCCAATAATTATCTGTTACTAAGTCTGCACCTCGGACACCAATACTGCGTATTGGTTTGCTCCAGTTATAGTTTTCCTTAAATATCTGATAAGCGTATGCAGCTATCTCTCCGGTGATATTCGTTGCGTGGTCAATCTTTTTCTGACGGGTAAAAGAGAATAGCTCATTATCCCTGACACTTATCTCAACCACTCTGCACCGGAATCCATTCTCACGAAGTCTTGCTGCAACACTCTCAGCCAGAATATAAAGAACAATCTTTACATCCTCATCGCATACTAAATCCTTTGGTGTCGTTGTGCTGTTTCCCACCGATTTGATTGGAGCGTGGGTATTCTCCAGTTTGACAGGTGATTCATCATAGCCATTAGCAAATGACCATAAGATGCTGCCCATCTTTCCAAGGTGGCTGTTAAGCATCCCTTCATCTGCCCTTGCAAGATCACCTATGGTTCTGATACCGAATTTTGCAAGCTTCTGATTCGTGCTCCTTCCGACATATAGCAGATCACTTACCGGAAGTGCCCATGCCTTCTGCTTAAACTCACTCTTATACATAGTTGTGATTGCATCCGGCTTCTTATAATCTGAACCAAGCTTTGCAAATATCTTATTGAAAGAAACACCAACACTCACTGTGATGCCAAGCTCTGACTTCATTCTCTTGCTGATTTCCTGTGCAATGAGCAATCCATCCCCTTTAAGGGAGCTGCTCCCTGTCACATCAAGCCAGCACTCATCAATTCCATATGGCTCCTGCTTGTCCGTATATTCTGCATATATCTCATGCGCCATCCTTGAGAACCGAAGATATAAGTCCATTCTTGGTGAAACAAATGTTATGTCCGGACAGACCTGCTTTGCCTGCCAGAGCGCCATTCCTGTTTTCACACCGTACTTCTTGGCAATATAGTCAGCAGTTAAGACAATCCCATGTCTTGCCTCCGGGTCACCGCCTACTGCCAGTGGCTTTCCTGCAAGCTCCGGATGATGCAGATGCTCAATCGAAGCATAACAACAGTTGATATCTGAATGAAGTATTACCCTGTCTCCCATCTGCATAACCTCCTGCATTTAATCTATCACTACCATAACCTTTAGTCCAAGTATATGAGTAATGTTCCTTACAGGGCATAGTATAACCCCAAGAATAATCGACTGTCAACGGACACATGTGTCTGTTTTCTCATTATATTGGATTTTTAACTTGAATAATTGGTACTATTGCTATATACTATGGAGTGAAAAGAGACATTAGAAATCAACTAATTGGAAAGAAAAGAGGCGTATGTATGTACTCAATCGGAGAAATCATTTCAACATATAGAAAAAAGAAAGGCTTGCTCCAGCAGGATCTCGCTGATGAACTGGCAAAAGAAGGCATCAAGATTTCCTATAAAGCCATATCCAACTGGGAGAGAAATCTTGCTGAACCAAGCGTTACCATATTTTACAAAGTGTGTAGAATCCTTGGTATCACTAATATGTATGAAGCATATTTTGGAGTAAATCCTGCTGATCCTTTTTCATCACTTACTGATGAAGGCAGGGAAAAGGCTATGGATTATATCAATCTGCTCCACGCATCCGGAATGTATGAAAAGCAAACTGCTAAGATAATTCCATTCAGAAGCATTGATATTTTTGAAAATGCAGTATCAGCCGGAACCGGTAACTTTCTCGTAGACGGACCTAAAGAGACTGTACGCATAGATGAATCTATTCTGCCGGAAGATACAACTTTCGGTGTACGCATTAGTGGTGACAGTATGGAACCTGAATTCCACGATGGTCAGATTGCATGGGTATTGCAACAGGAATCTGTTGCTAATGGAGAAATCGGCATCTTCGCTCTGAACGGAGAAGCCTATATCAAGAAGTTAAAGGACGACAAAGACGGAATTTTCCTTATCTCACTCAACGAAAAGTATGCACCTATCAAGGTTGGAGAAAATGACCGCTTAGACATATTTGGAAAAGTTCTTGGAAAATCTGATGCTTCTGCTCTTACCGATCATTGCCGATAAAAACGCAAGTCCTTTTTATTGGACACATTTTTTTGCATAATTGACAATAAGAAAATATCTATAGAACTGAAAGAAGGGATTTTTTATGGTGGTCACAAATAATATCAGAGAAATCCGTGAACAGCGTGGCATTTACCAGAATGACCTTGCCGCTGCTATCGGATTCAGCACCAAAACTGTCAGCAGGGTAGAACGTGGGGACGGCGCCCCATCTGCCGAATTTATGCTACGAGTATCTAAGTACTTTAATATGCTGGTGGAAGATGTATTTCATGTAGAGGAATAACGTGGAGCGAGTGAGCTCAATATTCAGCTCGCTCCGCTATCTTTCTTAAACTGAAAATCTTCTTTTATCTATTCCATATTCACACCAAATATGTTCTATCATACCATCTCCTCGTCCCAAAAAATCAACTTGTTCGCGCCATGCATTAATACCAGCTTCATCAAGCAACTTTTCAAATTCAACATATTCATCACTATTCAAATTTTTCCTCATAAGATTTTTTAATAATGTATCCTCCTCAGATTGAACATAATCTACACTTATTGGTTCGTCTTTTATTAATTCTTTTATAGCACAGTATGTATTAAATATCGAATCGTTCTTTTTAAGTGTTTTCTCAAGGACTTGCTGAACCAATTGCTTCTCATAATATTTTACATACACTTTATCAACCGCTGGATAAATAAACAATTCTTTAATATTTGTATAATCATCATCAGTGGAAAATACATCGTCATCATAACTTAAAACACATTTACCATCAATATAGTATCTTTTTTCCATAGTTCTCCTTTCGCAAATTAACCATAAATTGCTTTCAACTTTTTAAATCTAACAAATAGTCTCTTATCCTTAGGACACATCTTTTCAAGTTTCTCAAGACTATATCTTTTCAAATCATCCTTGCTTTTTATCCCCATTCCAAACGCATCCAAACATAGAAAGTCATCAAATATGACTCCATGTTCCCTATCATTCAGATCTTCTACACTACGAAGCTTTATGCCTTGCTCTTCACAAATCTGATATAATTCCTGCAATGTTGCCTGCCCCATATTGCGAAACTTTATAAAATGCTCCTTTGGATATTCTCTCAATCCTTCCAATGACTCAAATCCATTTCTTCTTAGGATATTCCGTAATCTGCTCGACATTTCAATATCATCATAATCTGTTTTTTCAGCGTACATAAAAGCTCCCTTTCGTCATTTTATTTGTCGTATAACTTATCAACCTCAGCTTCGTACACTGATTCAGTATGAGTATCAAATAGCACCCATTCCACCAGATCAAAGCTATCCGGATTGTCCTGCAAAAATCTGTTTACTGTATGTACTGCAATCTTTGCCGCTAACTCAACCGGAAAACTATATACTCCCGTTGATATGGAAGGAAATGCAATAGACCTAATTCCATTATCCATTGCCAGATTCATAGAATTAAAATAGCAGTTAGCAAGAAGTTCCTCTTCTCTATCCCTGCCACCATTCCATATCAGTCGGTCATTTTTTGCGGACAGTTCATACATGCTATCCTTTTCTGTTCTCTGCTCCTGCGTTTGCTCTCGTTTGATTTCTCCCTCCGTATCTTCTTGGCACAAGCAGGACAATACCTTGATGCACCAGAGCCCGGGACATATTCAACGCCGCACACCGTACAATTTTTAGCGGGCATTGCTGCCCACCGTTTTGTAGGTATGATATGTAATTCATCGACAAAGCCGATGAATTTATAGTAAATCTTGATTTCCTGCTTCACTGTTCCGTCTGCCATCTTCTCACGCTCCGAAACAAGTATCTTGTCTATGAGTGCGTTTATAACTGTTGCATCCAGTTCTTTTAAGCCTTGATAATTTCGGATAAGGGCGAGGAAGTCACGGATTCCCCGTGATTTCTCGTAGCTTTCATTAAGAGTTTCCGTCACCTCTTTCAGCCTTGCTTCAATTTCAAGCTGCTCTTTCTGGTATTTCCCCGACATCATCTCAAAATTCCGCTCGGTAATACGCTCCATGACCTTATCCTCGTAGAGAGAGGAAAACAGCCTGTCCAGTTCCGCAAGGCGTTTGTTCAGCTTCTTACGTTCTTTCTCTAATGCTTTCGCCCTGCTCTGGTCTGTTTCCGTGAGCCGCTTTTCTATGGCCCTGACCGCCTTTTCATCATTCACTGCCATATCCGCAAAACAGTTGATGTCGGCAAGAACGGCATTGAATAAATCCCTTGCTTCTATATTGTGGGCACTACACTCGCTTCTTCCGTTTCTTGCATAATTATTACATGAATACTGTACACAGTCGATAATCTCTGGGCGTTTCCTCCTGTGTACGTTCATTGCCCGCAGAGCACATCCGCAGTCCACACACTTGATAACGCCTGCAAAAATATTTACAAATCCTCCCTTGTTCTGTGGAAGCCTACGACTTGTAATAAGCTGTTGGACAATATCAAATTCCTCCTGCGTGACTATTCCCTCATGGGTATTGGGTATCACTTCCCATTCTTCGGGCAGCTTAGAGGGGCGTTTCTTGCTTTTCATATTGGCGGCAATCCGTTTGTAGCCTACAAGATTTCCCGCATATATCGGGCTTCTTAAAATGCTCCTCACGCTGTTCCCACTCCAAATATAGCGTTTGTCCTCGTTCCCCTCAAAATGACGTTCAAAGCCTGTTTCGCCACGCTCCGCCGCATAAGCGGCAGGGCGTAGGATATGCTGTTTATTAAGATGTCTGCAAATTTTGGCAACTCCATTCCCTTTTAATGCAAGGTCGAATATCTCTTTTACAACATGTGCCACTTTATCATCTATCAGCAGATGGTTGTGGTCGGCAGGGTCTTTGATATAGCCATAAGGGGCGGTAGTTCCCATGAATTTCCCCTGTTGAAACCTCGCCCGATATGCCGATTTTATCTTAACAGATATGTCAGCGGCATACATTTCGTTTAAAATGTTGCGGAAAGGCGTGATGTCCATAGCAGATTTATTCAAGGTATCTACGCCGTCATTGACCGCTATATACCTCACGTTATGCTCTGGGAAGAAAACTTCCAGATATAACCCACAATCAAGATAGTTTCTCCCCAGACGGGATAAATCTTTCGTAATCACGCAGTTTATCAGACCGCTTTCAATGTCTTTTATCATATTCTGGAAACTTGGTCTTTGGAATAATGAGGTGTGATAGCGATAGCGGCAAAAAGCTAATAAAATCAATGGTTTTGCGGACAGCGGATAGACAGGGAATGTGTTAAAAACTGAATACGCACACAAACGGCGTTACCTTAACCCCTTTGGGGGAGAAAGTAACGCCGTTTTTTTATGCCCGCAGGAAAGGAGGTGCAGCCGGAATGTATTTCACAAAGGGCAAGCAGCGGGCGTTTGAATTGCTCATGCAGCAGAAGCCGGGATTTGACCGCTATCAATCCGGTTGTGCCGGAGATGATGAAGATTGCGGCACTTGCCGTTTCTACCGCCCCGGGTGGAAATATGAGTTTTGCGTTTTCAAAGAGTGTCCCTATTGCCCCGGCAAAAGGACGCGGAAAACGCACGCCAGCATGGACAAATAGACGGGCAAAAGCCCTTGTGCCATGCGGCTTTGCAGACGCGAAAACGGCAAAGGGCATATTGCAATACCAAAACAGCCGAAAACGGCTTTCTAATTGTCCACGCATACCAAGAGAGGAAGTGAGGAAATATGGCAGTTTTCAGAGTGGAGCGAAATACGGGATATACCGTTATGAGCAACCACCACTTGCGAAACAAGGAATTGTCCTTAAAGGCAAAGGGCTTGTTGTCGCAAATGCTTTCGCTGCCCGAAGATTGGGATTATACCCTTGCGGGCTTATCCCATATCAACCGGGAGAAGATCGACGCAATCCGCGAAGCGGTAAAGGAACTCGAAAAAGCCGGATATATCGTGCGCAGCCGGGAGCGCGACGAAAAGGGACGCTTGCGGGGCGCAGATTACGTCATATACGAGCAGCCGCAGCCGCGAGAGCCGGAAGCAGCTACCAGCGGCGGACAGCCGCCTATATTGGATTTACCTACATTGGAAAATCCAACATTGGATAATCCAACGTTGGAAAAACCTACGCAGGAAAAACCTACGTTGGAAAATCCAACGCAATTAAATAAAGATATATTAAGTAAAGAACAATCAATTACTGATTTATCAAGTACCGATTCCATTCCTTTCCATTCCCTAAACCCCTTGCCCTTTGCGCATGGCGAAGCGGCTACGCCGCCGGAAAGGAAAAGAACGGAAGCGAAAAGCAATAGCGCAGTAGAGATTTACAGGGAGATTATCAAGGACAATATCGAATACGACCATCTCATTCAAAACTGCAAAATTGACAAAGACCGTTTGGACGAGATTGTTGACCTTATGCTGGAAACCGTCTGCACAGCCCGAAAGACAATCCGTATTGCCGGGGACGACTACCCCGCCGAATTGGTGAAATCCAAGTTTTTGAAGCTGAACAGCAGCCATATTGAGTTTGTTTTGGATTGCATGAGGGAGAACACAACCAAAGTGCGCAACATCAAGCAGTATCTAAAAGCGGTGCTGTTCAACGCGCCGAGTACCATTGACAGCTACTATACCGCCCTTGTCAATCACGACTTATACGGCGGCGAATGAGCATAGCCGCATTTTACCGGGAAAGGAGTTGATACCTTGCAGGAGGAAGTAACCCAAAAAACGATTGCCCTATACGTCAAAGTGGGAAAAGGCGCGGCGCGGCTTACCGAACAGGCGTTGCAGAAAGCAATCCAAAAGTTTTTGGAGCAGAAAAGCAAGCCCGCGCATGGGAAACAGACCATGCGGCAGCTTATGAAGCAGAACGCGGGTGTTTCCAACATCGAGATCACCGACAGCAATATTAAAGCCTTTGAGAGTACGGCGAAGAAATACAACATAGATTTTTCGCTGAAAAAGGTTAAGGGCGAGCAGACCCGCTACCTTGTGTTTTTCAAAGGCCGGGACGCAGACGTTATGACCGCAGCGTTTCAAGAGTTTTCCGCAAAGAAGCTGAACAGGGAGAAAAAGCCCTCTATCCGCAAAGCCCTTGCCGCTGCAAAGGACAAGGCAAAGCAGCTTAACGCCGCCCGCGACAAGGTAAAGAAAATGGACAGGGGGCGCGAGATATGAAGCAGATTAACTACAAAAAGCTAATACTTCCGAATATCCCCTATGTGTTCTTTGTCTATCTCTTTGATAAAGTCGGACAGGCGGTGCGGCTTGCCCCCGGCGCGGATATTTCCGCAAAGATACTGAATATCACGCAGGGATTTTCCGCAGCCTTTGAAAGTGCCTTGCCGAGCATTTACCCGCTGGATTTGCTTGTCGGCATTGTCGGCGCGGTGATTATCCGCTTGATTGTCTATGTCAAAGGGAAAAACGCGAAGAAATACCGCAAGGGCGCGGAGTACGGCTCTGCCCGATGGGGAAACGCCGAAGATATTAAGCCCTACATAGACCCGGAGTTTCAAAACAACATCATTTTGACACAGACGGAACGCCTTACCATGAACAGCCGCCCGAAGCAGCCGAAGTACGCAAGAAATAAGAACGTCGTCGTGATCGGCGGCAGCGGCAGCGGAAAAACAAGGTTTTTCGTCAAGCCGAATTTAATGCAGCTTCATTCCTCTTACGTCTTGACAGACCCGAAAGGTACGGTTTTGATTGAGTGCGGGAAGCTGCTGCAACGGGCGGGCTACCGCATTAAGGTACTGAATACGATTAACTTCAAAAAATCTATGCACTACAACCCCTTTGTGTATATCCGCAGCGAGAAAGATATTTTGAAGCTGGTAAACACGTTGATAGCGAATACCAAAGGCGAGGGAGAAAAAAGTGCGGAGGATTTTTGGGTAAAAGCGGAAAGGTTATTGTATTGCGCATTGGTTGGCTACATCTGGTATGAAGCCCCCGCCGAGGAAATGAACTTTATTACCCTGTTGGAACTTATCAACGCCAGCGAAGCCCGCGAGGACGACGAGGAATATCAAAGCCCCGTCGATCTGCTGTTTGCCGACTTGGAAGAACGCGACCCCGACCATTTCGCGGTGAAGCAGTACCGAAAATATAAATTGGCGGCGGGCAAAACAGCAAAATCAATCCTCATTTCTTGCGGTGCGAGGCTTGCGCCTTTTGATATTAAGGAATTGCGCGATCTCATGTCCTACGACGAATTAGAACTTGACACGTTAGGCGACAGAAAGAGCGCACTTTTCCTCATAATGAGCGATACGGACAGCACGTTTAATTTTGTTATCGCTATGCTGCAATCGCAGCTTTTCAATTTGCTTTGCGACAAAGCGGACGACGAATATAACGGCAAATTGCCTGTTCACGTCCGCTTTTTGCTTGACGAGTTTGCGAACATCGGACAGATACCCCGATTTGATAAACTGATTGCCACAATCCGCAGCCGGGAAATGTCCGCTTCTATCATTCTGCAATCGCAGAGCCAGCTAAAAGCCATTTACAAGGACGCGGCAGAAATCATACTTGATAATGCCGACAGCACCTTGTTTTTGGGAGGACGTGGGAAAAATGCAAAGGATATTTCGGATAACTTGGGACGGGAAACAATTGACAGTTTCAACACTTCCGAAAATCGCGGCACGCAGGTTTCTCATGGACTTACTTATCAAAAATTAGGAAAGGAGTTGATGACACAGGACGAAATAGCAGTTATGGACGGTGGGAAATGTATTTTGCAGCTACGCGGTGTACGTCCCTTTTTAAGCGACAAATACGATATAACGAAACACCCGAACTACAAATACCTTTCCGACTTCGACAAGAAAAACGCTTTTGATGTGGAACGGTATATGTCTACCCGCCCGGCAATAGTAAAGCCCGATGAAGCCTTTGACATATACGAAATAGATTTGTCCGACGAGGACGCAGCCGCCGAGGAATAACGGCGGCATTTTCATTTTCAACAACATTTTTTGAGCCGCAAAGCGGCAGAAAGCGAGGTTTATATGGATTTCTTTAACAGCGCAGTTGGTGTATTGCAGACTTTGGTTATCGCGCTTGGCGCAGGTCTTGGCATTTGGGGGGCTATCAACCTCATGGAGGGTTACGGCAACGACAATCCGGGCGCAAATGCTCATGTGCCATAAAGTAACACACTGATAAATGCAGACAGCCAACCTCTATTCCGTATAAAATGGCATATATGGCATTTCAAATATGTGGTTCAGAAGTAGAAGAAAACTGAAAACAGTATTCCACAATTTGAAAGGATAGAGGTAATTGAGCATGGAAAAAACAGTATATATCACAGAGGAAGAACGGGAAAAGTGTCGCAAAGTGATTGATGTGTTTGAGGAACTGTACGAAATAGAGGACGAAGATATTTTGTTGGTTGATGTTGGTAGGTATGGCTTTGTTAAACTGCAATGCTATACAGCGTCACATGGCTTTGAGGAGCTTGACACCTATACAGACAGTAACAGCTTATTTGAGGGGCTTTGGGAGGAATGGCTTAGTCTAAATGTATTTTTGCTTGCGAGAGAAATGCAGTTAGCTGATGTTCTTTATGATGATTTATTCAACAATCTTCCAAAGGAAAAACAGTCAGAGCTTACCGGGAGAAAAGACTACTTTGCAAAAAAGGCGGGTATCACTCTGTAAAATGAATTTTGCAGAAAGGAAACGCTCTATGTAGTGGATAAAAAAAGATTAGAATGGCTCTGTATATAATAACATACAGGGCTTTTCTTTTCCGAACCAACGACCAAAAGACAAACATTGTGGAAATGTGCATAACAGGCTATGGAATCATGGATAACTCTATTCACAGCACATGGAAAAGCTAAAGTGCAGCTTTCCCACGTCCTGCAAACAGAGTTACCCACAATTCCATGATACAGTCAGTTATACACATTACGCACAATGCCGACTACTACGGAATCCAACTCATTTTTTCACAGAACAAGATTTGCTTTTACAGAAAGAGATTATAGGTTGGAATGGAGATACGGGAGCCTGCATAGAGCACAGTGGAAAAGTTGAAGAAACTGATTGAGGAAGAATTTGTCGGGCTTGTGTTTCTGTCTGCTGAAGATATGGAGTAATAGCAAATTGGGACATAGCGGTATAACTGCTTTGTCCCAATTTGTTTATTGCTTAAATTACACGTCCGTATTAGAATTGATATGCTTGCAGAAATCAAATATCTAACATACTTCTTCCCACTATAATAATACCATACAAATTTTATAAATACAAGACTGTTTATATAAGCTGACACATGCTAAACTAGCCTAGCAATGTTTCAGTAAAACTTTCTTTCATTTTTCAAGGAGGTCATAATCATTATGGGGAATAATCAGACAGAAAAAGCGTTTGAAGAAAAAAGATTAGCACAAACAATCTCTTTAGCCGAGGAACAATTAAAGCAGGCAAAAGAAGCGGCAGACAAAAAGAAATCAGAAATTATCGAAGCCAAAAAAGATGTGCGTGAAAATACAGAACACGGCATTACATCACTGTACACATCAGACGGTTTCGAGGCACTTGTTGAATTAAGCCAATATATCAATCCTGTTACAGACAAAATTATAGATTATGAAGAAGAAGAACATAAAATACTTCTGTTAGAAAAGATGATAAAATCGCCCTATTTTGCCCGAATTGATTTTAAATTTGATGATGAGGACGAATTTGAAAAAATATACATTGGACGTTCTTCTCTACGAAAAAACAGCTATCAAGAGATGTATGTTTATGATTGGAGATCGCCGATTGCCAGTGTTTTCTATCGTTTTATGACAGGCGAAGCGTTTTATGACGCTCCATGTGGACGAGTAACAGGTGAACTCAATTTGAAACGCCAATATGAAATAAAAAACGGAATACTGGAATATTTTTTTGATTCAGATGTTCAGATTGTTGATGAATTTTTAAGGCAATTACTGTCACAAAACACTACTGCTAAAATGAAAGCTATTGTTGAAACAATTCAGCATGAACAGGACGTGGTTATTAGAGATATGGAAAATGACCTGCTAATGGTACAGGGTGTAGCGGGAAGTGGAAAAACCTCTATTGCTCTCCACCGGGCTGCTTATCTTATGTATCAAGGTTTACAAACAAAGCTGTCCGCAAATAACATTATGATTATTTCCCCAAATTCTATATTTGAGCAATATATTTCAAATGTATTGCCCGAATTGGGAGAAGATAATGTTATTTCTTCCGTGTTTGAAGATATACTTAGTGAGTTATTAAATGGCAGGAAAATTCAGTCAAGAAATGATTTTTTAGAAAACTTGATTGTCAATTCAAAATACAAGGAAATTTCAAGAAATAGTATAGAATTTAAAACGTCAAGTTTTTTTAGGGAAATTTTAGACCAATTTCTCATTGATATACCCCGCCAGTGGATAGAATTTGAAGATGTTTATTATGAGGGAAAATGCGTTGTAAGCGGGCAAATTCTAAAAGACAAGATATTAGGAAGACCAGAAACACCATTAGGCATAAAATTAGAACAATTAGAAGATTATATTTTAGAACAAATATTTGGAACAGGAAAAGGGCGGGGGCATAAAGAAGAAAAAAATCTAATCAAGCAGGAAATACAGAAATTTATAAAAATTGACATTGTTGAATTATATAAAATATTATTTAGCAATGAAGCCTATTTTTATAGCCTGCTGCAAAATAGCAATCCGTCACAAAACATAAAAAATATTTGGAAATATACTAAGGAAAATTTGGAAGCAGACAGCTTGTATTATGATGACGCAATAGCAATCGCTTATTTGTATTTAAAAATATACGGAACAAATAAATATAAAAATATTAAGCAGGTAGTCATTGATGAAGCACAGGACTACTACCCTCTCCAATATGAAATATTTAATTTGCTTTTTTCTAATGCCAAATTTACTATTTTAGGAGATATGAAACAGACTCTTGCCAAAAAAGAAGATATTTCTTTCTACGAACAAATTCAAAAAATATTGAACAAGAAAAAATCTTCTCTTATTATGTTGGATAAAAGTTTCCGTTGTACGAATGAAATTTTAAATTTTAGTTTAAAGTTCATTGAACAAAGTTCACAGATAAAAAGTTTTAATCGGAATGGCGATAGCCCAAAAGTATATATTGCTGATAATTCCGAAATCTTCATTGATGAAATTGTTAAGGAAATAAAATTATGCCAAGAGAAAGGGTTTCAGTCGATATGCTTAATTTGTAAAACCGAAAAAAATTCAACCTATCTATTTAATAAAATTAAACACAAACTTGATATTCAATTAATTAAAAATGGGAGCGTATCAGATTTACAAGGCGTGTTTATCTTACCAGTATATATGTCAAAGGGATTAGAATTTGATACTGTCTTAATTTGTGATGCAGATAGCCAAAACTACCATGATGAAGATGATAAAAACCTCTTATATGTTGCCTGCACAAGAGCGCTTCACAAACTTAGCTTATTTTGTGAAAATGAGGTTAGCCCGCTGATATAGATAAATTTACAATATATTGAATTGCCTAAATGCCAAACGCAGCGTAAGTGCATATGAACAAAATGATAATAATTAGACAGACCATCTTTCTCTTTTAATGGCATTAAATTGACATTACGCTCTCTATCATATATATTTGTTGCTTACTGTCAAAAACACGACAGAAAAATATAGTTTAAATTCAACGGATAAAAGAGGTAATGAACATGGGGAAATTACTACTGCTGACACTTAACGAACAAGAGGAAACAGCGATTGACAAAATCATATCGGCAATATCTGATTATATACAGATTGAACCCATGCAGATCACAACCGCTTCCGTGTTATCTTTTCCGGGACTGGAAATAAAGCAGAACCAACGCCGGGTATTTCAAGACGGGGAGGAAGTAAGCCTTACCCGCCTTGAATACAGTACCCTTGTATATCTTGCTTCCAACCCCGGCATTGTCCTCACACGGACACAAATATTTGAAGCCGTTTGGAACATGGAAAGTGAAAGCTGCCAGTCAAGCGTTGCAAATGTGATTTACAACCTGCGGAAAAAAATAGAGCCGGACAGCCGCAAGCCCATTTACATAAAAACCGTTTTAGGTATGGGCTACAAGTTTGCTTCCGGGGAATGACAACAGAATAACCGCCGCCCGTTACAGCGGCATACCATGACAGGAAATCAGAAAAGGTTTCCTGTTTTTTTGCGCCAAAAACCGCGCTGATTTTCCAGCTTTGTCGAAAAGTTTTATCAAAAAGTTTTTCAAAACTTTGCCATATTTGCATTTCTCTGCGTAGTAAGGAGTAAAGGGGGAGTTTCGCCGTTTTCTTAGAGCAAGATTCTACCACAGTACCAAATTTCGCCTACCGGCTCATTTTGTCCTATGGGAATCTTGTTGGGGTTGCCACCCCAAGCCCGCCTTTTGCGGCTTGCGCCGCTTGAAAAAATCCACCCACGAAAGGAGGTTCACAGCCATGAAAAGATACAACACGCCCCACCGAAGCCGGGTAATCAAGACACGCTTGACCGAGGAAGAATACGCCGAGTTTTCCGAGCGTGTCACCCTCTGCAAAATGAGCCAAGCCGAATTTATCCGACAAGCCCTCATTAAGTCAAGCATACGCCCGGTCATTACTGTTTCCCCGGTCAATGATGAGTTACTCTCTGCCGTTGGGAAACTCACAGCCGAATACGGGAAAATCGGCGGCAACTTAAACCAGATTGCCCGCTGTCTGAACGAGTACGGCGCACCCTATAACGCCCTCTCCCAAGAGGTACGAGCCGCCACAGCGGAGCTTGCCGCCTTGAAGTTTGAAGTCTTGCAGAAAGTAGGTGAAGCCGTTGGCAACATTCAAACATATCAGCTCTAAAAATGCCGACTATGGAGCTGCCGAGCAGTACCTAACCTTTGAACATGACGAGTTTACCATGAAGCCCACACCCTCAACCATTTTAAGGTGATCGGCGCGGCGGCGCGGGTATTGGACGGGAAACAGCGTCTTGAAGTGCTGCATGGGATTTTCCACCCGGACGGGGAACGCTTTAACTTTGCGTGGGAATGGCTACCCGCAAGCGGTCTTTCTGTCAAAGACTTTATCGCGCCGTCCTCTTTCCGATTTGGCGACGGGCGAATGTTTCAAATGGGCGGCAAGTTTGGCGCAGTTTCCTTTTTGCAGATCGTCGCGCCGGAACTCTCCGACCGTATGCTTGCCGACTTCATGGACGCGGAAAACGGGATTATCGTCAATCTGCACATTCAGAGTATCGACCACAACGAAGCAATCAAGACGATTAAGCGCAAGATTACCGACCTTGACCGTATGAAAATCGAGGAACAGAAAAAAGCAATCCGCAGCGGCTACGACATGGATATTATTCCGTCCGACCTTGCCACCTACGGCGGGGAAGCAAAAAACCTACTCCGCGATTTGCAGAGCCGCAACGAAAGAATGTTTCTGCTTACGCTGCTTGTCTTAAACCTTGCAGATACCAAGCAGAAATTGGATAACGAAGTATTTGGAGCGGCGGCAATCGCGCAGAAATACAACTGCATTTTGACCCGCCTTGACTACCGGCAGGAACAGGGGCTTATGTCCTCTATCCCGTTGGGGGAAAACCTTATCCATATCCAGCGCGGCTTGACGACCAGCAGCACCGCCGTTTTCGTTCTTGCATTTGCTTTTTCGCTTGGCGGTAATCCTCATACAATTTGCTTTTTCTGTCGTTTAAGCTGCTATACTCCTTGCGCAGCGCGGCGAGATCGGGCAGCTTCTTTATCTGCATTTCCTTTAATGCCCTTGCCGCAGCTTCAAACAGGATAATTTCGCTTTCATGCCCCCGCAGATACTTTTCCTTGTCCCGCGACTTCTTGTATTCCTCGTAAATCGGTTTTAATTGTCGGTATGTGGTCGTGTGCTTGATAAGCAGCGACAAATCAGACATACGCTGCTCTACGTCCTTAACCGCCCTTGCCGCCGCGTCATGGGCGGTCATAATATCGGCTATCTTGCTTTCAAGTTCGCTATAATACTCAATCTTGTTTTCGGTTAGGAAGTTCATGCTTTTAGCAGCCTGTTTCAGATTATGGATTTTTGCCCACCGTTCATAGCCCGCCGACTGTTGGGCTTTGATACTGTTTTCAAGATCGACGACAAGCCGGATTTTCTTATCTTCCCGCAGCGTTTTTGTTTTGGCAACATACACGCCCTTGATACGCTCCTTTATCGCTTCTTCCGTATAGGCCGCGCCGAGCGTCTTTGTGCGGGTAAACCGTTCCTGTCCGGCAGCGCGAAAGGAAATGTATTTGCCCTGTTTGATTTCATACCCCATTTCCTGCAAGCGGCGCAGCAGTTCGTCAAAATCTTTCACTTGGGGAATGAGAGTATCTATCGCCGTTTTCAGCTTTGCTTTGTAGCTTGTCCCTTGCTTTTCGGCGGTGTATTCTGCATAGCTTTTTCCCTTGTCCTGTCCCGGTACGACGACGGATAGCCCATGCTCTTTACATATCCTGTCGCTGGTGCGCCGGATAAAGTGATAGCTTTGCTTGTTGGAATGGTACTTTTTGTAGTCAACGAAGCTAACCGCGTTGAAAATCAAGTGATTATGCAGATGGTCTTTATCGACGTGAGTTGTCAAAACAAACTCATACTTGCCGCCTAATACCGCCCCGGCAAGTTCCATGCCGATTTTGTGCGCTTCTTCCGGTGTGGTTTCTCCCACCGCAAAGGATTGTATCAAGTGCCGCCCTAAATGTGTGCCGCGATCTCCGGCAGCTTCCCGCGTCCATGCAAACTCAATATCGGCGGTTTCCAGCCCGCAGCCGAAAGAGGACGCAAGCAGCTTCCCGTCTGTCTTTTCGGGATTTAAGATATAGTCTATCGCAGCCTTTAAGGTTGATTTAATAGGGTGCGTCTTTGTAACCGCCATATCTCGTCCACCGCCTTTTTAATGTCCTCTATATCCTGCCTGTAAACCGTCCCCGTCGCATTGGCGCGTTTTGCAATCTGGTTGATGTTCCGGCTCACCGCTTGCAGTTCCCGGATATATGCTTTTGTGTCGCTTCGGTCAACGACAAGAATATACCCGTCTATCGCCATTTTACGGAAGTATGCCCCATACTGCTTTATGGGAAGCTGCTTCATCTTCTCGTCGATCAGCCGCTTTTCTTCTTCCGTAACGTAAAACTTCATCTGTATATTTCTCTTTCGGTTTTCCATTTCCGCACCGCCTTTCGGTATAAGGGTTTGGGATTATCCCAACAAGCACTTTTCGCAAACGGGTACTCGTTTGCTGTGCTTGCTATCTACTCCTTATCCCGTTTCAAAGGCAGCGTTTGTTGCACTCTCTTTCTAATTTGGCGCAAAAAAAGATTGCAGCCCCTATGCGCTGCAATCTCCTGCTTCCCATATTGTGAGGTTAGTCCTCTGCTTGTTCGACTTCTGTTATCTCCCTTGCCGTTGCGGTTACAATCCGTATGCCTTTATCGCTCATACCGTCCAGCAGCGCGTCAAGCTGCCGCCGCCCGGTGGATTTCTCCGCATTGCTGTTCGGGAAGAAAAATTGATCTACCGAAATATGATACCGGGTTACAAGGTCATAGAATACCTGTAAACTCGGCTGTTGTCCCTTGTTCTCGATATTCGCAAGGTAGCGCGGGGAAATATATAACTCGTCGCTTACCTTTTTGCGGCTCTCGCCGTATTCATTTCTCGCGGCTTTTATAGCTGCCCCGAAAGCCTTAAAGTCGTACAATGGTACGGGTCTTTTTGCCATTTTCATTCACCCTGTTACATTTTACAGTTCACCTTTCTTTTTGGATATGTCCACACAATTCATATCATTAGGTTAAATACTTCCTGTTGTGTATTGACAGTAGACTGATTTTCTGATAAAATAAAATTTATGTAAAAGGAGGCGGCGTTTATGTTGCATAGCATGCGTATTAGATAAGCATTGAAAAAAAGGATTTTCCCATTTTCAACATGGGCTTTTTTGTCATGCTTATTTTGCGGATGCTATACAAAAAACTAACGACGTATAGATATAGTATAGACATAGTGCAAGCTATGCCTTAGTTTTGTTGTACTGCTCTGTGCATTATAAATGCAGGTCAATGCTCATGTTGAGGATTGACCTGCATTTTTTTGTGTAAAAAGGACGAGTGAAATATAATGCTTAAAAAATATTGGATAAAATGTCCGATTTGTAACGGAAAGACGAGAGTTCAAGTATTTCATAATACTGTATTAAAAGATTTTCCTCTTTTCTGCCCTAAATGCAAATTGACGCATATCATTGATGTAGAAAAATTAGAGATTGTAATCAAAAATACAGAAAAACAAACTTTTATTATTTAGAAGAAAGGATATAAAAATGAAACGTTTACCTAAATATACGCCTGCGGAAGTACGGAATGATCCATACGGATTTACTTACAAAGAAATGTCGGAAGTTATTGGCGAGAATGAAGCAAAAGCCTTATATGAAGAATTATATAAGCAATTACCACGCAAAAAAAATCTATCAATGTTGGTAAAAAATATTTGCAAAAGCAGTGATACTGAAAAGTATGTTTACGAACTGAAAGACAACAAATACATTGAAACGGTTTTTATCAAGCGGCGAGATGGTGGAACTGTTTGCGTGAGCACACAAGTCGGTTGTCCTGTTGGTTGTATTTTTTGTGAGTCCGGGCGAAATGGCTTTGTTCGTAATCTAACATCGTCAGAAATCGTACAACAGATTATATTGTTGCGTCGAAAAGTAAACCGTATCGTTTTTATGGGTATGGGAGAGCCTTTATTCAATTATGACAACTTGATAAAAGCAATCCATATTCTCCGAGATAGATATGGGCTCAACTTTCCAACCGACGGCATTACCATATCAACAGTTGGTCCGGTCGATCAATTAAAAAAATTGCGCGAGGAACATCTTAAAATTCAGTTGACAATATCTTTACACGCAGCAACACAATCTGCAAGAAATCGTATTATTCCTCACATGCGCATATATGCTATTGAAGATGTTGTTAAGCAAGCCTTATCCTATTCTGAAAGGCATAATCGCAAAATTGTCTTTGCGTATTTGCTTTTACCGGGTATAAATGACCGGCCCTCAGATGTAAGACAACTTGCAAAATGGTTTCGGGGCAAAAAAGTTATGATTAACGTGTTACAATACAACCCAACAAGCAATTCAAGAATTAAAGCACCACAGAAACGGGAAATAGTTGCATTCAAACATCAATTAGAGCAAGCAGGACTTGAAGTTACTATGAGAGTTTCTCATGGCAGAGAGATTAACGCGGCTTGTGGACAGTTAGCTAACACATATAATAAATTCAAAAAAAATGATTAAAAGTGCCAGACGCATAGACGCAGAGCCGATAACGCATTAGGTCAAAAAACCTATGTGTTATCGGCTTTTTTATTTAATATTGCGCAAAAGCCGCTGTTCCCTATTATAGAATGGATTGCGGGTAGTGTATTAAAGTCGCCCTTTTTTAAGGATACGGCGGTATCGGGGAGGTATCGCCGTGTCCATTTTTATTTACTGTAACCCGCCTAATGCTTTGCGGTCAAAAAAAGCTATGCTCCGCAAGCGGGATATTCCGGCTATGAATGTGAACTGTCAATACATTTAGCTACTGCTTACATTTCCTTTGCGCCCGTCCGCGTCTTGCGGACGGGCGCATTTTGCTTTTTTCAACTTTTTTCTGAAAAGCGCACTCAAGAGCCATCTCCCGAACGGGTACGGAGCGAAAGGGGCAGAGAGGACAAGCCCTTAACTCCCGTCCTCTACTCCACGCGGGAAGGAGGTGAACTCTATGGAGCTATCTTCTTCCGACAAGGAAAGAATACAACATCAGTACGACGCATTAGCAAAGAAAACTTTGGTCGGCGAAGCGAAAAGCCACCGCCGCACTCTTGCGAAACGCGCAGCACGCGAAGTTACTTTTTCGGATTTGAGCGAAAGCGAACTCGCGCAGCTTTTCACAACGGACGAATACGAAAGCGATTATTTCCGTTTTCAAGTGTCCGGCTTTGATGTACTCGTCAAAAATGAACTGCTTGCCGAAGCCCTTAACGCTTTGCCCGAAAGGAAACGCGACATTATCCTTTTGTCCTACTTCTTGGATATGAGCGACGCGGAAATTGGCGAACTGCTGAATGTTGTACGCACGACGGTTTTCCGGCACAGGAAATCCGCGCTTGCGAAAATCAAACAGTATTTGGAGGGAAAAGCAGATGATGAATACCGTTAGGAAGTCTGAAAATCTGTTGCCGTTCCCTGTCATTTCCGCAGCGGCAAACGGCGACACAACCGCCATGTGCGCGATCTTGAAGCACTACGAGGGTTACATAGCGAAACTTTGTACCCGCACGCTGAAAGACGACGCGGGCAATACCTATTCCTATGTGGACGAGGAAATGCGTAACAGGCTGCAAGTGCGCCTTATTACCCGCACCCTTGCTTTTCATGTAGGATAATCTTTTAGCCCATGCGGGGAGCGTGTCCCCTTTCCACGCTTCCCGTTATGGGCTATTTGTCGTTCCGCAAAAGCATATCCGCTGTTGATGTGCTTTTGCAGGCCGACAAAGCCTATTGTTCTTTGACAAAGAAAGCGGCCTTTGGTGCGCAGCATAACAGGCAAACGGGTACATTCCGTCTGTACCGAGCCAGTCGGCGGGTACGCCATGACAGCTTTTCCCCATAGGGGAAAAGCCGAGCGAGAACTACCGCGCCGTAAAACAGGTTTAGCAGCTTGTGGGCGACGACATACAAGGCGGCACAATGATACTCCCGCGTTGAACACCCTCAAAGTATTGCGCGGCGCACCCATAAGCATGGGCCGGGGTGAAACTCCCGTGAGGTTGCAGCTAACAACCGCCCGTTTTTGCCTTTTGACGAATATAGTTTATCCATACAGGAAAAGGAGGTTTTTCTAATGGATAAAAAACAGACAATTACAACCGAACGCAAAATAGGGAAAATCACCTATCTTGTTCAAGCGTTGCCGAGTGAAAAGGCAACCGATACAATCCATAAAAAGATTGAGAAACTCATTGTAAAGGATTTGCAGAAAAAGCCCGGAAATCCGGGATTTTTAGCGTCCGAGTAGTGCATTAGGCGGCGGGATATGGTATAATGATAGCAACACATTATACCTGTTTATTCGGCTGTCGGAAAGGAGGACTAATGTTACAGTCGAATAAAATCACCGCCCTTTACTGCCGTTTAAGTCAAGAGGATATGCAAGCCGGAGAAAGCGGAAGCATACAGCACCAAAAAATGATACTTCAACGCTATGCGGACGAACACCATTTTTTGAACACAAAGTTTTTTGTGGACGACGGATTTTCCGGCGTGAGTTTTGAGCGCGAGGGGCTGCAAGCGATGTTGCAGGAAGTGGAAGCCGGACGAGTGGCGACGGTCATTACCAAAGACCTTTCCCGTCTTGGCAGAAACTATCTGAAAACGGGCGAACTCATAGAGATTGTATTTCCCGAAAACGGAGTACGCTATATCGCGATCAACGACGGAGTTGACACAGCGCGGGAGGATAACGAGTTTACCCCCTTGCGGAACTGGTTTAACGAGTTTTACGCCCGCGACACAAGCAAGAAAATCCGCGCAGTTAAACAGGCACAGGCGCAAAAAGGCGAGCGCGTCAACGGGGAATATCCATACGGCTATATCCCAGACCCGAACAACCGCCACCACCTTATACCCGACCCGGAAACCGCGCCGATTGTCAAACAGGTTTTCGCTATGTTTGTTAGCGGCGTGCGTATGTGCGAAATCCAAAAATGGCTTGCGGAAAACAAAGTCTTGACGATTGGAGCGTTGCGCTATCAGCGTACAGGACAGGCGCGGTATCAGCGGGCAATGATCGCCCCCTATACTTGGCCGGACAAAACGCTCTATGACATATTAGCAAGGCAGGAATATTTAGGGCATACCATAACCGCGAAAACTCACAAGGTATCCTACAAGTCGAAAAAGACCCGGAAGAACGAAGAAGAACAACGCTATTTCTTCCCAAACACCCATGAGCCGCTTGTTGACGAGGAAACCTTTGAACTTGCGCAAAAGCGGATTGCTACCCGCCACCGCCCGACAAAAGCAGCGGAGATTGATATTTTTTCCGGCTTGCTGTTTTGCGCTGGTTGCAGACATAAGATGTATTACCAACAGGGCGTAAATATCGAGCCGCGCAAGTTTTCCTATTCTTGCGGCGCATGGCGCAACAGGGCAAGGACAGGCAGCGAGTGTACCTCTCATTATATCCGCAAAAACGTACTTCTTGATTTAGTGCTGGAAGATATGCGGCGGGTTTTGCGGTATGTTAAGGAACACGAACAGGACTTTATCTGTAAAGCTACCGAGTACGGCGACATGGAAGCGAGAAAGGCATTAGCGCAGCAGCAAAAGGAACTTTTCAAAGCACAGGCGCGTATGACCGAACTTGACACGCTTTTCCGCAAGCTGTATGAGGACAACGCATTAGGCAGACTGACAGATGAACGGTTTGTGTTTCTAACTTCCGGCTATGAGGACGAAAAGAAATCCCTTGCCGCAAGGATAGACGAGTTACAACAGCAGATCGCAACCGTTACCGAGCGAAAAAGGGATATATCAAGGTTTATTCAGATTGTCGGGAAATACAGCGACATACAGGAATTGACCTATGAAAACGTCCATGAGTTTATCGACCGTATTTTGATACATGAATTAGACCGGGAAACCAACACCCGGAAAATCGAAATCCATTATAGCTTTGTCGGACAGGTTGATACCGAGCAGGAGCCGACGCAAGTTGTCAACCATGACCGCCGCAACATGGTAGATGTAAAAAGTATCGCTATCTAACCCCAGCAAAATTTGTACCAGAATAACCATCGTCCACATACGTTTTTGCTATGTGCCATCCCTGCTTTTTCACATAATCCGTGAGGATGGATTTCTGTGTCGCAATGCTCGCACTCTCGTTATCCGTACCATCGTCTTTAGATAAGCGGCAATAAATGCCGACTAAATAGATTTTCTTTTCTTCTTTGATTCCTGCCATACTGTAAAACCTCCGTATCTGTCCTATCTGTTTTCATGTCCCATTGCGTACATTCTAAGCGGACAGCCCCTCATTGTCGAAGGTGTCGCCCTCGGCAATCTTCTTCCGAATATCCTCGGAGATAATCGGGACAAACGCTTCTGTAACGGTCTGTGTGCCGACATATTCACGGCTGATTATCATCTGCACTGGTGCTTTTGGCACGATACGCTTTCTCTTTTTATCTGCTTTCTTATCCTCGCCCATACTTAAATCTTCCTTTCCAGACAGGGCAGGGAAGAGTTTGGAAATGTCCCCGCCCTGCCAATCAGATACCATTAATCCTCGCTGTTTAATTCTTTCTGTAATGCTTTAAGGAGTGCCGCCGCTTCATCAGCGTTCAGCGTGATTCCCTTGCCGCACTTTTCACGGTTCGGGGAAAAGCTGCGGATGTCATACTTCGGCTCTTTCCCATTCCATGAAATGAGATTGATTTCCTTTGTGTAGCCACTGTCGCCCGTAGACAATACTGCGATTTCCTTTACGATTTCATACTGGATTTCTCTCATTCTCCATACCTCAACTCTCTGTATTTACTTCCCGAAAAAAGAAGATTAGCGGCTGTCACGGTTGCGTTTCCTCTGCAACTCACGCTCCAAAAGTTTGATGATGGTTTCCTCCATCTGCTTCGGCGTTGTGTTCTTCGGAAAGTATTTTTTCAGCTTGCTTGTGTTGATTTTCAAGGTTTCTTTCTGGTTGCCCTTTTCCTCCGTCATAATCGCAAATATCGTATCCATGTCAAGCCGCCCGCTCTGGCTTAACTGTTTCATCCGCTGTGCCTGTGAGAGTGAGGGCGTTGCTTCTTCGCTCTCCATCGTGGCAAAGAGGTTTTCCTGCTCGTCTTTCTTCAAGAAGGACAGTTCCACCGCAGGCGTGAGGGCGATTTTCCCCTCGTCCACCATCTGCAAAATCGGCGGTATCAGTTCCGTCAGGCGGATAAAACGCTGCACGGTCATCCTGCCCACGCCGAAGCCCTGTGCCACCTTGTCGTCCGTCCGCAACTTCGTCACAACTTGTGACGAGGTTAAGTCTGTGCGGAAACCCTGCCGCTTCATGGCTTCGGATTTCATCTTGTAAGCAAACGCCCGCTCCGATGGCAGGATATTCTCACGCTGCAAATTGCTGTCTACAAGGGTGATGATGGCTCGGTCACGGTCTAAGGGCAGGACAAACGCAGGCACGGTATTTATCCCTGCAAGTTCAGAAGCACGGACACGCCGCTGTCCTGCAATCACTTCATAACCGTCCCCGTCCTCTTTCGGGCGTGTGATTATCGGCGTGACAATGCCAAATTCCTTGATGCTTTCCGCTAACTCTGACAGTGTTTCATCTTCTGCCACATGAAACGGATTGTCGGGGAACGGGTACAAGTCTTTGGTCTTTAACACCTTAAAATCCTGTTTCTTCATTCACATATCTACCTTTCTTTCGCTCTGCTTCTATGATTTTTCTGCAATTCTTCCAACACTTCGGGCGGTATTTTTGACAGCAGCCGCCCCATCTGCTCGTTGGTTCTCTGCAATTCAAATATCTTCTGATTCGCTTTCTGCACCTTTAGTTCCTGCTCGTACTTTTCATCACGCATACGCCCCGCATAGTCTGATTCCTGCCCAATTCTCTCTTTCAAACTGTCGATATACGCCTGCTGTTTCCCGATTTCCTTAGAGAATTTCTCCACGTCTGGCAGCCATGCAGAGAGTAAATCTAACGCTTTATCCCTTTTCTTCCCTGCGTTAAAGGCGTTGATGTCGGATAGGGCAGACACGATTTCTTCATACTGTTTATCAAGCCTGCCGCCTAATTTATAGAGCCATGTGGGGACGTGTTTCCGCTTGGTTTCCATTGAGGACTGCCCCCGTTCAAGCTGATTCCACCGTGAGGACATCCGCTCATGGTAGGCGGTCTGCCACTCGGATAATGATTTCTGGTTGCCTAAGATAGCTTTCGCTGACAGCTTATTGTCTGGCGTAATCGGCACAAAGCAGAGGTGCATATGGGGCGTTCTCTCGTCCATATGGACGACAGCGGAGAGGATATTCTGCTTTCCAACACGCTCCGAAATGAAGTCAAGAGCCGTCTGGAAATACGCTTTTTGTTCTTCGGGCGGTAACTGGTTCATAAATTCTGGTGAAGCTGTGATGAGCGTTTCCACCATCATCACGCTGTCTTTCCTTGTCCTGCACCCCGCTTCGGCTACCATGCGGTTAATCTCTTTCTTGTAGGTGTACTTTGGTGGTGCTATGAGATGGTAATTGTTTTTAGAGCGTTCCATATCTATATCTGGGTTGCTTTTGTAGGCTTCTTTCTTCCGCTCGTTGTGGCGTTCACAAGCCGCAACGCCGCCCGCTTTTCGTTTCTGGAAACGCAGGATTGCATAAGGCATAGGCGGATTCCTCCTTTCTTTCGGCGGGTGACCGTCCTTTGGGGTGACAGCGGTGACGGTGGTGACAGCAGTTTTGGGATACCCCCTGCCGACTGCCGCAACTGTCACCCTCACCCCCTGCATGACGGTCATGTCGATGATGACGGTGTTTTTGGGATACCCCCCTCGCAAGAGCCGTCACCGTCATGCCGCCATTCTTTTATCCGAAGCCGTAAGGCGTAGGATAGCAGGGCACAGCCCTGCCTTAAGGGAGTCCAGAGGGAACGTCTGGCACACGACTTTGCAGGGCAAAGTGTAGTGTGTTACACCCTGTAAACGCAGTCGGAAAAATCGGAATGATTTTTCTGACCGCAGGGGTGGTTTTACACGACCGAAAAGGGCGAGTAAATCTCACGCCTGCATTTTGCGTTTACGGGGTGTTCTCCCGTAGGGATGACAGCGGCAGGGTATCCTAAAATCACTGTCACCACCGTCACTGCTGTCACCCGCAGGGCAGAGCCGCCAGCTTTACATGGCTTTAAGCGTCAATGACAGTAACAGGGGGGTATCCTAATATCGCTGTCACCACCATCACCGCTGTCACCCGCCCTCCTTGCAAGGGCAATCCGCCTGCCGTCTTTCCTGCGGCTGTACTGGTAGCAGATACGGTTCTCGCTTAAAAATGTGGTGCGGTATTCATTCAGCCATTTCGTAATCACCGTGGGTATGGTTTCCGTTTCCCCCATAGCGGCTAACAGTTCCGTTGCCGTGCCTATCCATTCTTCCTTATCCCTCATAAAATCCACCAACCGAAAAAGGACATCTGGTATCGTTTCTTTCGCAAGCTGCTCCTGCGTTTTCCGCTCCACAAGCTCCCAACGGCAATCACGGAAACGCAGCGTGTATTCCTGATAAGGCGTGTCCCTGCCCGTCACATACAGCTTGGCGGTGTCAGACGCACGTTTCTCCTTTTCCAGAACAAAGGTAGCGTCCGCACTCCCCGTTAATCCTGTCGTCCCAGACACCTTGTTGAACACGTCGCTGTCATTCTGCTTTCGGATGTGGTGTACGACAATGACCGCCAGAGAGTGCCTGTCGGCAAAGTCTTTGATGAGGGAGATGTCCCCATAGTCGCTTGCATAGGCATTGTCTTTTGAAGCTGTACGGACTTTCTGCAAGGTATCAATGACAATGAGCCTGCTGTCTGGGTAATCTTTCAGATAATCTTCAAGCTGCACGATAAGACCGTCTGACAGCTTGCAGCTTGCCACGGCAAAGTGGAGCCGCCCGCTTGCTTCGTCCGTCAAACGAAATAACCTGTCCTGTATGCGGCAGAACGTGTCCTCAAGGCAGAGGTAAAGCACATCGCCCTCCATTGTCGGCATATCCCATAAAGGGATTCCCTGCGACACGCATAAGCATAGCTTCAGCATGAGCCAGCTTTTGCCTATCTTCTGTGAGCCGCAGAACAGCGATAAGCCTGTCGGGATAAGGCTGTCCACCACAAAGGATGGTTTCTCAAGCGGTTCATAAAGGAGCGTTTCGGCGTTGACTGTCTGTAACTTCTGCATGGCTTTCCTCCTTTCGGGCGGTGTCTTTGTTTTCGTTGCACATAGGCGTTGACCTCCTTAAAAATAGATTTACTCCCACGGAAAAAAGTGAGAGTATGTAATGCCGCCAATCCCACACAAATAAAAAACAGATTTCTTTTTCGGGCGGTGTCGGTCACGGTTGGAGATATTTCTTCAATTTCCGCCTTTACTTTCTCCTTTGCAATCGCAACAGATTTCTGTATTGCCGAAGCGGTGCAATGCTCCATAGCGGCGATTTGGTAAAAATTGAACTCATACTCGTAGTAGAGCAGGAAACGCCGCCTTTGTATCTCTGGAAGGCTCCCAACCGCCTTATAGAGCGTTTCATTCCGTTCTTCCTCAACCATGCGTTCATCAAGGCTCTTAGGCACACGCAACGCCCGTCTGTAAAGGGTTTCGTCCCATACCTCGTTAAACTCCCTGTGCCGCTCGTCCCATTAGAAAAGATTCCTGTTCCTGCGCTCCATCTGCCGAAACTCCATAAAGAACTGTTCCGACACTTCCAACTCGTGGGATTTGCCCTGCCCGTCCTTAAAGCTGATAAAATACCTTGTGCCGCTTTCCGTGGATTCCTCCCGAAGCGTGTATGCCTTAACCCTGTATGCCATCCTGTTGTCCTCCTGCAAAAAATGAGTGAGGGGATTTCCATCCCTCACCCAGTAGCCCGCAGGATGGCAGGCTGTTTTAGAAGCTATAAAATTTTCCGCAGCTTCTTCCGCAGATGGTCTAACCTCGCATAGATGGCACCAGTCGTCAAATGCACAAGCGGGGCAATCTCCTTTGTGGAATACCCCTGCATTTTCAGCAGGACGATTTTCAAGGTACGCCCGTCCACCGTGACTAATACTTGATAGAGATTTTCGCTCTCAATCTCTTCCAGTAACTCCGCAACCGTACCCACTTCCGCCTGCCGCTCCCTGCCTGCCATGTCCTCAAGATATTCCGCAACGTCATTCGTCCATCGGTAAAACCGCCTGTTGGAATTGAAGTCTGCCCTGTCCGCCATGCGTATCTGCTCAATGGTCGCTTCATCAACGCCGCACTCACGCAGCAGCTTTTCCTCCGCTTCTTTCCAGATACGCCATTTCCTGTCCTCCCGTCCGTGGTTGTATGCCATTCTTACTTCCTCCAATCAGAATTGATTGAGAGGGCAGAGAAAAGCCCCCTCATCTTCCCAAAGGAAAAAACAAGGGGGCTGAACGCCTTAAATTTTAATTTTCTATTATCTTTCTTAGTTTTATTAGGATTCTGGCTTTGCGTTTGTTTACAACGCTCTGGGTTATGCCCAACCTCGCCCCGACTTCACGCTCGGAAAGTCCGTCAAAAAAGATTGCCTGTATCAGCTCCTGTTCACTATCCGACAGCAAAGGCAGGGCGGCTTTCAGCCTGTCCACCATGACCGCATTGACAACGGTTTCTGCAATGTCCACCGCTTCATCAGTGATAAAGTCCAGAGGATTCCCCTCGCTGTCCGTAAATCCGTCGAGAGATAGCAGTCTATTCTTTGTATCTAATTTTTGCAGATAACGCCACCGTTCCTTGTCACGGTAGAAGTCTGTGTATTGCTCCCTCACGACTTCAAGCAGACAGCCTTGAATGGGGATAAACAGCTTGTCCATATAGGTCTGGTCGGATTCCCTGCAACGGCAGAACTCCGTGTAGGATAATTCCACATAGCCGCCACTTTCTCTGATATATACCTTTCTTGGTGCATATTTCACCATAAATACCTCCCATCTGAATTTTTGAAATGTAAAAAATCCAGATGGAGAGGCGGAGAACGACACCGCATATCAGAAACAGCCCTACGGCACTTTCCAACAAAAATCGACAAAAGAAAAACCGCAAAGGCTCTGTGACCTTTACGGTTATAGGAAATAGTAATTCTATTGTATGGAGATTGTACTTCTACTTTCAAGGTGAGAAGTACCGTTGCACTGGCAGAAATTTTTTTAACTGGTTTCCTGCCGTTCTCTGATATGCTATGTATTGATAAATTTTGCTTCGTATGAGCAGATAGATAACTGCCCGAAAAAAGGACATAAAAAAATCCCTCCAAATTTAAAAACAAATTCAGAGGGTAATTTAGGGTATAACAAAATAACCCACCCGAATATCGTTTTTTTTATTTGGTGAGTTTGTTCTTTCAAATACGAAACAAATGCTCATGTACGGTAAAGTATCACAAGAAAATTATGTCGAATTGACAGCCGCCTCCGCTATACCGAATAAGGAAATAAAGAGTCCTCAAATTTTGCGCTACTAAATGAAGACGAGCGGAAGTAATCTCCCGCTCGTCAGTAAACTTAACTATGCCATATCAATCCCGCTTCTTTCCCGCCACCGGCACTAAGAACAGCGCGGGCAACAGCAGGAAAGCGGTACAGACCAGCCCCCAGGGTATGGACACCTGCTGGGCTACCAGCCCCACAATAGGCCCGCCGATGATCTGCCCGAAAGAGTCCAGCTGTCCGCTGGTGGAAAAGACTGTGGCGCGCATTTTCTCATCCACATGGTCGTTCATCCAGGCGGCCAGCACAGGCTCCTTGATGGTGCGCATAAGCCCCGCCAGCAGGAACACCAACAACATGAACCAAAAGCTCCGCCCCACCGCGAAGAGAACCAGGCACAGGATATACCCGGCACTGGTGGACATGACCACACTGGTTCGGCTGACAGTCCCTTTTTTCTCCATGCGGGCGATGAGCAACTGAGAAGCCAGAATACCTAAGCCGTTGCCGATAAGACTGATAACACCGAACCAAGTGACGCTGTTCAGCGGCCCGATAACGGGTATTACCGTGTCATCCAGAAAATGAGCGGTGGAGAGCCGGTCAAAGCCTTCACTGGCAAGTCCCCCGCATAGTGTGATTGCTAAGAGCGCCAGCAACACAGGTGCGCCTTTCACAAAGCCCAGGTTGAGCTTGAACAGGCAGACAAAGTCTTTAAGCAAGCCCTGCCGTTCCTCAATAGCAGGGGAGAAGTTGGTTTCTGGCATGATGCGAACCATCACCAGCCCCAACAACAAGCACAAACTGCCCCCCAAGATGACAGGCATTTGCAGGTTTATGTTTCCCAGCAGTGTGCCCAGCACCACGCCCAGAACGCCGCCGATTTGCCCCATTTGACTGCCCCGCAGGAACACCTTGTCTATGGGTTTGTCCTCTTCCTCCGAGGCAATCCACGCCTCCAGAGCGCCGGTGATGAAGGTATCACCGCAACCCCAGACAACCTGGGCCAGCAGAACCGGCGCGAACCACGGTAGCGCACCCTCCATCAGAAAGCCCAGGCCGTAGAGGAACATTCCAATCAGCACCGAGCGCCGACGGCTATACAAATCCGCCACCACACCGGTGGGTATCTCGAACAGAAAGCAGGAGGTCTCCAGAACCGTCCCTACCAGGACAAGCTGGAAAGCATCCAGCTGCACCACCTCCAGGTGGTACACGATGGAAAGCACTGTGGACATAGAAACCGCCAGGGAACAGACAAATCGGAACAGCAGGTAGACAGAATATGCCTTTGAATTTTTAGCAAACATGAAGTTACATTCTCCTTTCAAATCTCATTTTATATGACTTTTGCAAGCTGTTAAGCTAACTTGTGGAACATATGCCGAACCTTATCTATACGGCTATTCGGGCGGCGGGGTTGGCAAATAAATTTACCAATAGCTGGCTGGTATCCTTTTAACTCTGTCAAGCAGACTCCCTGCCCATTTGTGAAATAAGTTAAATCGTTCCTGTATTCTTGAATACATCTAGCAGGGATTTCTCCTTTCAGAATGACCTCGTCATTCTTTATCTGAGTACTTACAATATCTGCACAATACCTTGGAGCATCATGATACGCCCGTGAGAGATATTCCTGCGGTGCATAAATTTCAAAGTGGAGATATGGCTCTAATAGTTCTGTCCCTGCTTTTTTTAAAGCCTGCTCCAATACGATAGGGGAAAGCAGCCGAAAGTCTGCGGGGGTACTTACAGGACTATAATACAATCCATATTCAAAACAGATTTTACAGTCTGTCACTTTCCATCCATACAGCCCCTGCTCGCAGCCATAAAGAACCCCCTCCATAACCGCATTTTGGAACGATTGATTTAAATATCCAAGTGAAACTCTGCTTTCATACTGCACTCCGCTTCCAATAGGGAGCGGCTCTATGGACAACCCGACAGAAGCCCAGAAAGGATTTGGCGGGACTTCTATGTGGATGGTATATTCTGCTTTTCTAAGCGGTCTTTCCATATATATAACAGTAGGCTCTTTTATTTCTGCCTCCACATGATATTTTTCCTCAAGGATGGCACAAATGACTTCCATCTGCACATTCCCCAAAAAAGAAAGTATAATCTCATGCGTTGTAGTATCCACATAATATTTTAAAAGAGGGTCGCCATCTGAAATTTCTGTAAGTGCCCCAAGCAATATTTCCCGCTGTTCAGGTTTCTTTACTGCAATCGTTGTTTGGAGCATAGGGAGAGGATTTTCAATAAATTTTCTCTGCGGCAACAGCATTTCGTTCCCCAAAATACTGTTTAGCTGCAAAACATCATTTGGTAAAATTACAATATCACCAGAGCAGGCTGTATCGGATGGATATAATTCACCGTTTGTCGGAACACACATCTCTGTGATTTTTATTTTCTCTTTTTCAGATATTCTAATAACATCCCTCAAATGCAATGTTCCGCTATATATACGCACATAAACAAAACGCCGCCTTTTCTCTGAATATTCAATCTTAAAAACCTGCCCGCATAATTCAGATTGACCTTCAGGCGTTGATGAATAAAATTTACTGGCAATCACTTCTATAAGCTGCCGAATCCCCAGATTGTTTTTAGCGCTTCCGTGATAAACGGGAAATAACGTTCCGTTTTGGAATCTCCTGTTTTCTTCCTGTTCCAGTTCTGACATTTTAAACGGTTTCCCTGACATATATTTCTCTAATAGTTCATCGTTTCCCATAATTACCGCATCCCACTGTTCCATATCGTCATTGTCCGTTACATTTATATGGGGATGCTGCCCAACCTTTTGCTTCACTATAATTTCCGAAGAAAGCTTTGCTTTCATTTCCCGATATACCATTGGCAAATCAATCCCCTCTTGGTCAATTTTATTGATGAAAAAAATTGTCGGAATCTTCATTATCTGTAGTGCATGAAACAGTATACGGGTCTGTGCCTGTATGCCATCCTTTGCAGAAACTAATAATACTGCTCCGTCTAATACGGATAAAGAACGGTATACTTCCGCCAAAAAATCCATATGGCCTGGCGTATCTATAATGTTGACTTTTACATCCTCCCACTGAAAAGATGTCACTGCTGTCTGGATAGTGATTCCCCTTTGACGCTCCAAATTCATTGTATCTGTCCTTGTTGTGCCTTCATCTACGCTCCCTAGTTCTGCAATTGCACCACTGGTATACAATAAACTTTCCGTTAATGTTGTCTTTCCTGCGTCAACGTGAGCCAGAATGCCTAAGTTAATTATTTTCATGTGATTTTCCTCCTATCAACACCCAAAAAAGGGCATAAAAATACCCAGTGATAAATACTCCTATCACTGGGTAAATAACTCCAATAGCCCCAAAACACTTATATGTTTTCGGGCATATAAAATTACATGATAAAAGTATTCTTAAACTGGGTACAAAAAACTAAGCCCCATATTAAAAGTGAAACGGGACTGCTACTTTTTGTTCCCACTATCAAATTGACAGTTTATTTAAGAATACCTTGCCGCATATTTATTAACTCCTTGTATAATACTGAATCTAATTATATTCCTTAACCCTTTATTTGTCAAGCTGACAAACTAAAGCAGAAAAAGCGGCAGGATTTCCCCCTGCCACTAATCATCTGTTTATGCAAAAATAATTTCCTTTTCCACAATCTCCCTCGCACAAGCCCTTATGTTATTGAGGCATCCTGTCCATTCTAAGGCGTTTTCTGCCTTTAGCTGTTCCGTTATGCCCTGTGCCTGTTTCATACCCTCTATGAGCCTTTCAAAGCGTTCCTGTGCCTGTCTGTTGATGTCGGCAAGGTAGGCGTTTAGCCTGCCGCTTGTAAGAAGATTGGTGTATGTAACTTTACGGTACTGTTTTAGATAATCTAAATGCCGTTGCCCCCAGATGCCTATTGCCTGTTCTTCTTCGGCGGGTACAGTTAAGCACGGTATCAAATAATCCCCTTGCCTTTCGTATTTGCCGCCCAGTTCCTCAAATAATGATTTTGCCATTGTCTGTTACCTCCACATTCTTTTTTATTTTGAATGTCCGCAAAATCCGTCCTACATCGGTCCTACAGTATGTATCACATAATCACATGACAGATTATATCCTTTTGTTATCTTTGCTTCTCCAGTCTCACATCCGTGTAGTGTCCTGCACTCCGCCAGAAGCTCCGGTCCTGCTGCTCTATGAATTGCACCATCTACACCGCCTCCGCCAAGAAGAGAGTTATTTGCTGCATTCACAATTGCCTGCACATCTGTTACTTTTGTTATATCTCCCATTAAAGTCTTAATTAAGTACATTTAGTTCCATCCTTTCCAGATATCCGGCTGATAACCAAATGTTGATTGCTTTCCGTTTCTTACTACTGGTGTTTTAATTACTTGTGGATTCTCAAGCACTTTTTCAAGCTTATCTTCATCTGCGATATACTTAATAAGAGCAAGTAAATCTTTGTCCTTACCATCCCAGTTAACCATATTTTCTAATCCACCATTTGCCTGAGCTACTGAATTAAATTCTCCTTTGCTCATACCTTTTTCTTTCATATCAATGAACTGATACTTTATGCCCCGCTCCTTGAAAAAACGCTCCGCCTTCTTAGTATCATTGCATTTCTTTGTTCCAAATATCTGTATATTCATATCAGTATTCCTTTTCTATCTCTCCATCTATTCCATACATTTTCTTGAATGCATCAAGGTCTGCCTGGTTCTTAATCAGCATAACCTCTTCTATTTTACCTGTATGAATATCCTTAAAACCTGCAACTTGTTCACCATTACATATGCTGGCCTTAATTACCGGTTTCTTATTTTCCTTATCATATGTCTTTGTAACTGTCTTTTTCCTAAATAGTCCCACTTTGAGCACCTTCTTTTGACTTTGCCATCAGTATAAGTTTTTCAAAGGACTGTGCAAAGCGTACATCATCTTCTTCCGTATGCTTTCTCGGTCCTTTCATATGATTCTTATGAGAGCTGCGTCTTGCCTTCTTGTTAAGATGTCGCTCCATAAGCATCTGATCTATGTTCTCATTCGTGTACCACTTGCCTGATTGGTGAATAACATATGCACCTTTCCCAAGTGCCATTGCAGCGACACCATAATCCTGCGATACTACTACATCCCCTTTATGACATATGCTAATTAGTTTATAATCTACTGCATCTGCTCCTGCGCCTACCACAATCACCTCACTGTAATCAGAATACAAAATATGATTCGTATCACACAGCAATGTGATGGAAATATTGTATTTCTCTGCTATTGTCTCAACAATGTCCACTGCCGGACACGCATCCGCATCTACAAATATCTGCATTTTTTCTCAAATCCGCTTTCTTCAGTTGTGGCTAACTGGTGTTCGTACTTCTATAAGATTTCCTGATGGATCATAAAATCTTACAAGCTTCTGTCCACATTCAAGTTCCATTAAATCCGTAACATAACTTACAACATACTTGCCAGACTCCAGTTTTTCAATAATACCTTCTATATCATTATCTTCAAAATAAAGTTCTGTCATATTGTTATGTGGAGTTGTATGTATTTTTGTACTATCATACCATACATCTACATCCTGCAATACAAGCCCCTCTGACATTATCACATTACCTTCCTGCCTTGTAATCACACGCAGTCCAAACAGTTCTTCATAAAAATCAATTGATTCGTCAATGTTATCAACAATAATCAATACATTTTTCAAACTCATATTTTATGTTCCTGCCTCTCCATTTCTTTTTGAATCCATGTCATAATTACATCTACAAGATAATCCTGCTGCACCTGACTTAGTTCCTTGCCAGGCTGCATTTTATGCCACTTTCGGATGCGCTCCCTGCAGCATGTTGCTGTAGCGTGCTGAGCAATAAATACTGGATGTCCACGCATTGGTGTCTGTTTGCCATCATTTGCTATATATGCCGGAGCTTCTCTCTTTGCAATAAAATCCTTTGCATGTTGTCTTATTGTATCAAGACCTTTTTCATTTATGTAATCAATATCTTTCTGCTTCAGATGGAAACTGCTTCTGAACTTGGAATTATCCAGTCTCTCAAATAACTGCTTGTACCATTCATCCTTAGTCATATCATCACCACAAATCGTATGGTTTCATGGTTTCTGAATTTCGATATTCATGTTTCTCATAATATCCTATCAGATTACCCTCATCTCTGAGTGCCACCATGTAAACATCTTTATTCTGTTTCTCATTATGAAAAGTATAAACGATATTATGTCTTTCATCTGCTGCAAACCAGTCCACTACCTGCTGTATTCTATCTCTTGATTCCGGATTATGGCAGTCTAACAGGCTTCTTCCGATAAGTTTGTCGCCTCCTCGCTTCGCATAGCTGGTAACAGCTGCCGGATTCATGTAGATAATCTCATGTTTGAGATTGCATATAACAACGGATGCCCTGTCCTGATCAACAATGCTCTTATAAAAGCTGACATATGATTTAAACTCAATCAACTTTTCACTATCAAGCCTCTTCTGAAGTTGTGGTTTCTTTCTTCGATAATAATCGTATATCTCTCCATCTGGTATCCAGATTTGTGCCTCATTTATCTTATCAAGTACAGCTTCAACAATCTGTTCATCAGCTAATGAATCCGGGGCTTTTTCATGTTCTGCTACATATTTTTTATATTCTTCATACACCCAGCCTGTAATCTTATCCTTCTGTTTCATCTTGAGATTACTAAACTTCTTGTTCATCTGTAAAAGCTGACCATCTATCTTTTTATGTGTTTTTGTCTTTTTACTTTTTGCCAAATTTCTCCCACCTTTATATAATTAATAACTTTTGCTAGTATAGCGCATGTTTCGCATTTATCTTTTCACATTATAACATCTATCAAATTGATCCGCACTAAAAAAGGACGCAGAATCTCTCCCACGTCCTCAAAACTATCTGGCTTTATCTTCTCTTACCTTTGATACTTCCTTATGTGCCGCTTCCTGCTTCACCTCATCCACACCTCTAGCATCAAATGCATCTGCATTATACTGATACTCCTGTGGTTCAGCAACCATCGGTGAATATACAACCTCTGCTTCCACTCGCTCAGCTTCTGCCCTCTCCGGCTCTGTCTGTTCCTGTTCCTTTGTTTTCACATTCTCCATATACTTTTCCTTATCAAGCTGCACATTCATAGCCAGATTATCCAGCTTATCTATAGATGCATCCAAATGCAGCTCCATTGATACAAACAACTTTCTCACTGCTTTCATAGGTGCAAGCACCGCCTTTGTAATGGGATGTTTCTGCTCTTTCTGTGAATAATCCACCTCTGGCTTGTCAGCAAAAGTACGGAATGCATTAGCTGCTGTCTGACCAGCTTCACGAAATCCTTTTGTAAGAAGCGCTGTCTTTGCTATATCCTTATCCGTGGTCTTGATTGCACCTCTTACATTCTCTCGGATATCAAGAAGCCTTTTCTTAATTGCTAAGAACTCCGACACCCTGTATAATGCAGTTCTTCCCTTTGCCTTTGCTTCATCAACTATGCTCTTTGCTGTAGATTTGACCTGTTCTTTCACTTCTAATACCTGTGACTTTATCTGCTCACATCTGGTATTAAGTCGCTCCTGTGCTTCTGACAATGCCTTTTTTGCATTATTGACAAGTGTATCTTCCTGCATTTCTTTGATCTGGTTCTGCATGTTGGTGAGTTCTTCCATCATGGAATCAATCTTTTTCTCCAGACCATCCACATAACTGCATATTTCAAATACATCATTTGCCTGCTCTTTCATGGTATTCTTTTTTAGTAATTTGAGAAGTTCCCTTATAACCTCCTCATTGGTAAGTGTTTTTCCTGCTTCCATATCCATTCTGTTTCCTCCATTCTGTAAATGGGGCAGCCTTGGCCGCCCCTGTACTCTGATTACTGATTATCGAAAGGGCGTCGCCTCTTTGTCCTTCTCTTTATCGGGATTGCCATGATGTTTCTCTGCACTCTCTCTTGCCTTTTCGTTGCTCTTATCCTTTGCTTTCTCATATTCAGAGATAATCTCATTATAGAGTTTTTCCCTGAAATCCTTTGTGACCGGATAGCAGACATCCTGATAGATTGGCTTGCCCTGCTCATCCACCTGCTTTGTCTTATAAGAAGGCATTGATACAAAGATTTTCTCTTTACCCTGCACGATATTGATATTATTTACGATGAAACTGTTTTCAAAATAAATGCGTGCAAGTCCCTTGATGTTACTACCTTCCCTCTCATAAGGTGTCACAGTTACGGAAAACTCCGGCATTTCCTGTGTACGCTCCTGCTTCTGTGTCTCCTCTTTCTCCGGTTCCTTAATTCTTGCATAGGCATCAAGGATATTGGTATAGAGTTCCTCTCGAAACTCTGCTGTAATAGGATTGCACACATCCTTATAGATCACACCGTTGCTTTCATCACGCTCATTGGAGCGGTATCTTGGCATTGATACGAAAAGCTCTCCCTTATCCTTATTCTCAAGGATTGCAATATTGGTGATCTTAAATGAATCACCGAATACCACTGTTGCAAATCCTTTGATATTGCTGCCCTCTTTTGCCCTTACTTCGTTTACCTTAATTGAATACTTCATATGCTATTCCTCGCTTTCTTTTTGTTCTTTGTTTTACTCCGGTATGATAAACTCACACCAAAGCTGTTCTATCTGTTCACAAGACAATCTGCCATTTAACCAGTTGCCAAGTGTAACGACCATTCCGTCCTGCTCATAGTAGAGCCACTCCTGTGTTTCAATGTTCCCCTCATACACGATGGTCACATCAAAATCAGGCATAAATAATCCTTCCACTGCATCCCATACACAGGCTATTCCCTGTCTGAGTGTCAGATTCAGGCTTTCGACATACACAGACCAGCCGCTTACGACTATCTGAAATTCATCATCAATCTCTGCAATATCATCCTCGATGTCAATTAGCTCTTCCATTTCCGATACTGCCTCTTCTATCTCACCTAACCGGTATCTCTTATTCATCCATCTCCGCCTCCTTATAAATGCACCTGACTACAAAACGCATGGTTCCTTTCTGGGAACAGGTAAAAAGAGTTAGTTCTTTTTCATCACCCTGTGTCTTGATGCTGTTATCATACGGATTTACTACATCTGTCTCTGTTACCTCATAGATATGCTTCTGTCCATTTTTGTCGGTTATCATTACTTCATCACCTATGGATATCTGACTTAGTGGTGTAAAAAATGTGCCATATCTGCTGCCATTGTGACCGCACAATACACAGTTGCCACTCTCCCCAATCCCTGCTGTTTCTTCTATATGACCGATCCCGGCATTAAGCACTTTACTTGTGGTTCCTTCCATTACCGGATACCGGATATCTATGCCCGGTATCTCAATGATACCGATAACACCGCCTTCTTTAAAAATGGCTTCATCCTCTTCACTAATGGAGGTTTGCTCTTCCTCCACACCTGTTTCTTCATCGTAATCATCCTCCAATGTCTGCTCAAATTCACTTATGAGCTGTTCTGTCTGTTTTTCTCCTGTTGCCCGCCAGAAAAAAGGGACTGCCATAATGGCAATCCCTGCTGTAATCAGTAGTCCTGCGACCACTTTTCTTATGCTCATATTATTCACTCTCCTATCGTGTTCTGCCCTCTCTGTCGGCTGGATAAGCACCTTTATCCTCTGCCACAATTGCTGCAGATTCCATCCTGTCATCTGTTTCTCTTTCTTTCTCCGGTCCGCTCAGGTCTGCATCCACAGCCTTTGCGTTCTCAAGGTCAAGCTGAGCATTCAGTTCACACTGCCTTGCCAGTTTTTCTTCCAGTTCCTTGCTGTATGCAAATGGCTTGTCATACTCTGCCTTTGAAGCTTCAAGGTCATTCTGGTACTGCTCAATCTTCTTTTCTAAGAAATCAATGTTCTCATGGAGTCCATTGAACAGGTTTTCCAGCTTTACCATGCTGCCGACCGGACTTGTGGAAAGTTCTGCCTTGTACTCAGTCTTTCCACGAAGCACCATATAATTGATGTCAAGGAAGTTCTTTTCCACAAGCAGCTCAAATCCATGGAACTTGCCGATTGCAGTTGTCTCTCCGGTCTTGCATTTGCTGATTGCTTCAAGCATCATCGTTCCGCCATCCACACGCTCAGTGTAAGTTGCTTTGCCTATAGTAATGGCAAATTCCGGATTATCAATCAGCTCCTTATCCCTTGCCTTTACATCCTCACGGACATTGGCAAGCTTTTCTGTTGCTGTCTTAATGAGCTTCGGGTACTTAATCATAAAGTTGTCCTGAAGTCCATATCTCTGATTGTCATAGGATGCCTTTAAGAGCTTTAATCTCTGGACATCATTGTCAATCTCCATCTTTTCTTTGATCAAAGGATTACCTGTGGCAACCGCCTTAATCTCTGCATAGGAAAGTGTTGCCTCGTCGATATCCTCGCAGCTTCGGCTTACTGCCTTGCTTGTCATAACCTGACTGATGAAACGCTGCTTATTTTCAACGAGCGACCAGTTGTATGCATCAAAGGTTCCTTTGGTGACATATCTGTAGATTGCCACCTCTTCATTTTCGTTGCCTTGTCGTATGCCTCGTCCTTCCCTCTGTTCAATAGAAGAAGGCTTCCACGGACAATCCACATGATGCATTGCAACAAGGTGTGTCTGCACATTGACACCCGTTCCACACTTGTCCGTTGAACCAATAAGAACTTTCTTTTTACCTGTCCTCATCTCCTTAAAAAGTGCATCCCTCTGTGCATCTGTCTTGGCATCATGGATAAATGCTATCTCTTCTGCCGGAATACCATACTGGATAAGAGTTTCCTTCAGATAATCATAAATAGTGAAGTCCTTATCCGGTCCCGGTGTGCCGATATCCGAAAAAATAAGCTGGCAGCCTATATGACCGTTGGCATTTCCTTTCTCATATTCTTTCCACACATTTTCTGCTACCTTATTGAGCTTTCCGTCAGGATTATTTGGTGCATCCTTATCAATCAGTCTTGCATCTGTTCCAAGAAGTCTTGCCTCATGGGTAATCTTTAAGAAGTTATCCACACTTGGATCAACTCCACCACCTCTGATACGCTCTGCCCTCACAACAAAGTCTTCCATAACCTGCTTCACATACCAGTCAGGCTCCGACTCCACAATAATAGGCTTGCCTCCTCTGAGGGCTGGCACATCAAGGTCAAGCATGTCTGCGGTCTGCACATCAGCTACCTCTCTAAAGATATTCATAAGCTCCGGCAGATTCGTAAACTTATTAAACCTGCTCTTAAAACGGAAACCGCTTCCCTCTACAGTAAGCTCAAGTGCTGTTGTCACTTCACCAAAGTTCGCTGCCCATGAATCAAAGTGATAAATCCCCATCTCTTCAAGTGCCGCTTTCTGTAAGTAAAGCTGCATGACATACATCTCACACATGGTATTGGATATTGGCGTACCTGTCGCAAACACAATGCCTCTGCCATCATTTATCTCAGACAAATACTGGCATTTAAGCTGCATATCCGTTGACTTCTTCGCTCCACTGCTGCTGATACCTGACACATTATTCATCTTGGAAAAAATCGCAAGGTTCTTAAAATTGTGCGCTTCGTCAACCATGATAGAGTCCACACCAAGTTCCTCAAAGGTTATAAGGTCATCCTTCCTGCTCTCATCTGATAAGGATTTCAGCTGCTCCTCCAGCTTTTTCTTCTGGCTTTCCATCTGTTTTACAGTCCAACGCTCCCCGTTACGCTCCTTCATCTCATCAATCGCATAGCTGATTTCATCAATCTGCTCATTGAGCATTCTTTCCTTTCTCTCTGCTGAGATCGGGATTTTTTCAAACTGCGAGTGCGACATGATGATACAGTCATAGTCACCTGTTGCAATCCTTGATACGAACTGCTTCCTGCGGCTCTTTTCAAAATCACGCTCTGTGGCAACCAGGATATTTGCTGACGGATAAAGCCTTAAAAACTCTGATGCCGTCTGACCGATAAGTGGCTTTGGAACAACCATGATCGTCTTATTGGCAAGTCCGAGTCTCTTCTGCTCCATGCAGGCAGCCATCATCTCAAAGGACTTTCCGGCACCAACGCAGTGTGCCAACAGGGTGTTTCCTCCAAGAAGGATTCTTGCCACCGCATTCTTCTGATGTGGCTTTAACTCAATCGCCGGATTCATTCCCGGAAACTGTAAGTGACTTCCATCATACTCACGCAGACGGATGTTATTGAATGTCTCGTTGTAATACTCCACATATTTCTGTCTTCGCTCCGGCTCTGCAAACAGCCATTCCTTGAACTTCTCCTTGATCATGTTCTGCTTTTCCCTTGCAAGCATTGTCTCATTCTTATTGACTTCGTAATGATATTTGCCATCACCGTCATCAATCCTATCCCTTACTGTTACAGTTTTAAGATTCAGCGTATCCTCAAAAATAGAATAAGCATCCATGCGGCTTGTACCATAAGTCTTAGTAGCTGCCACTGAATGCTTATCCATGCTCTTATTCTCGATGAACCATTCCATGCTCATCTTATTTAAGTGTACCTGAATGCCTGTATTGTAAAACTGGCTTCTGACTGCCCTTGCTCTTCTTGGTGTATTGAGAAGCTCATAGATAAACTGCTCATAATCAAGCGACTCAATCCATGTCGTACCAATCTTTACATCAATATCCGAAGCTTCAATCCATTCCGGCTGCACCTTTTCAAGTGCTGCCACATTGCCTGCAAATCTTTCTGCCTGCGGATTGTCTGTATCAGCCGCCATAGCCTTTGCTACACGAAGTTTGTCTCTCACATTTCCCGAAAGATACTCGTCTGCTGTCTCCCAGCCGATGTCGGGATTGTTCTCGTTGTAGCGGTCTGGATTGAGGAAAACCAGTCCGTCCAGCTCTTCCACAAGAACTGCCCTTTTAAGCTCTGCCAAAGCATCATCACTTAGCGTTATCTCATCCACTGTCTGTCCGGACTTTTCTGCAAGTTCTTCCTTTGCATTAATAATATCCGGCTCATAGATAGAAAGCATATAGGCAAGATTTACATATCCAAATTCATTGACGGATACATTTAATGCTTCCACAGCGGTCTCCACTCTGTCTATGACTGTCTTTGCCTTAATCGTCTGCTTATAAAACATATCCGCTTTTTTCACCTCCCCATCTTCGTTTACTTCCTCAAGGCTGCAAAGAAGTGGATAATCGCTGTCATCCCTGAATGCTATTCTGTTTGCTTTTGAAGTAATGGCTCCATACTGCTTTACGAAGGCATCATATTTTACATTAAGAAGTTTCTGCTTATCAGAAAGCTCCTCCTCGCTGCAGCCATCCATCTGGATATCAATCAGCTCTCTTGTTATCTGTCTGATTTCATCAAGGCTTCGGATTCGCTCTTCGGCAGTCTGTGATACTTCTTTTTTTACCATCTCGGAATTTTCCCTGTAATAGAGTTTTCCTTCAAAAAATGTGTAAGTGTAGTTTCTCACATCCGGATCAGCCGGGATAACTTCCTCCGTCTGCTCCGCCTCATCTGCCACTCTCTCAAAATCTGTCATCTGGGCTTTGATATTACCGATAGCCTTATTGAGAGTCTCATACATATTGAAGTTCTCATCATTATTCACACAGACTGTATATCTGCTGTCCTGTCCGTAAATCCTTGTGTCATATTCCATAGATCCAAGCATCATCTCCGGATGCTCTGCAAAATAAGAGTTGACT